>JAPOQB010000468.1 GCA_026710965.1 Deltaproteobacteria bacterium
CCCGACCTACGGCGAGTTGCCGCGCCGCTGGGCCGACCCCGGCGTCAGGATGGGAACGTTCTGGAGCTATGTGGACGCACGCGACGCCGCCGTGGCTTGTCGGCTGGCGTTGGAGGCGCCGCTTTCAGGACACCATGTCTTAAACATCGCCGCGCCCACGAGTCGCTATCCGGATCCCACGGACGAGCTGGTCCGGAGATACATCCCCGGCACCCAAATCAAGGAAGGCTATTCAGGCCACTGGGGAGGCCTCGACGTCACCAAGGCGGGGAAGGTCCTCGGTTTCACGGCCGCTCACGTCTGGCGGGACTACCTCAACCCGGACGGTTCCCCGAAGACGTGAACTCAGGCCAGCGCCACCACGTCTACTTCCACCAGCGCCCCTTTCGGCAGCCCCGCCACCGCCACCGTGGTGCGGGCGGGCTTGGCCGACCCCAGGTACCCTTCGTAGATGGTGTTGACGGCGGCGAAGTTGGCCATGTCGGTCAGGTAGATGGTGGTCTTGACGACCTGGCCCCACGAGGAGCCGGCGGCTTCCAGCACCGCGGTGACGTTGTCGAGCACCCGGCGCGCTTGCTCTTCCACGCCCCCCGCCACGAGCTCGCCGGTTCCCGGCTCCAGCCCGATCTGTCCCGCGGTGTAGACGAACCCGTTGGCCTTGATCGCCTGCTCGTACGGGCCGATGGCGTCGGGCGCCTTGTTGGTATGAATCACTTCCATGGACATGGTCTCTCCTTGGCGGTTGTTGGAACTACCGGAAATCTACTAGAAATAGACATGCGACGTTAGACTCTTAACGGAACGTTTGACCCATGCGACTGATCACCGCCCACAAGATACTCATCGGGACGTCCATCGTCTTCTTCACCTTCTTCAGCGGGTGGGAGCTGACGAACTACTTCGGCGCCGGCGAGGGCTGGGCGCTGGCCCGCAGCGTGCTCTATCTCGGCGTGGCCGTGGGCTTCGCCATCTACTTCAGGACCCTGAAGAACAAGGTGCTGTGAGATGGTCCCGGACCCCGACTCCTTCATCGTTCCGGTGACCGAAGAAGACATCCGCGGCGAACGCCGCAAGGCCCGGGAGCTCCGCAACAGCCAATGGTGGAAGAACCGGACGAGCAGGGGGGTGTGCGCCCACTGCGGCGAACGGTTCCCGCCCCGCGAGCTGACGATGGATCATCTCGTGCCCATCATTCGCGGCGGCAAGACCACCAGGGGCAACGTGGTCCCCAGTTGCAAACCCTGCAACACGGGCAGGAAACACAGCCTGCCGTTCTGACAGACGAGGCTACTTGGGCGTGTAGTCGCTGCGTAGCAGCAACATCTGCACTTTCGCGTTCAGCCCGTAGTTCGTCAGATCCTTGAACACGGCGCGGACCCTCTTGTCCGCCCAGTACCTCCCCGCGTCCTCGATGCTGTCGAACTCGAACTCGACGACGCGGTGCGGAGACTCGCCGTAGTAGTCGTCGTAGGAGGTGATACGTCTGACTTCAGCGGGAGCCTTGAGGTCTTCGGCCACGCTTCGCACCCAGGCGATATACCGGTCCTTGCCGTCCACGGGATAGTCCACCGAGACAACGTATTTGACCGCCGGCCGGCCCTTCATGGCCTCCTGGCCGTGGACCTCCGACGTATGTGGGAACAACTGGGTGGCGAACAGGCTCAGGGCGAACAGCCCGGCAGCGGCCATGGCGGCCCTTGGGGTCCGTAGGGGCATCACGAGACGTTCTCCTTTCCTCATGTGTTACAAATACTGCGTTGAAAACGGGCGCACAGGACAATGAGAGCATTCTTTCGGCCGCCGGGCTACCCCGCGGCACGGAGTCGGCACGGATAGGAGCGGTGCGGCACCGAGCCGGTGATGGGATCGATGACGTCGTTGTCTATGACGAGATTGATGTTGGCGCCCTCGGCGCTGAAGGGGTCATAGCCTGGCAGACCGAGGTCGGGGCAGCCCTGCCACCAGCCGTGCATGACGCGCACGACCTTGCGGGGAAGCTCGGGGTTCAGGTGCGCCTTCATGGTGACGGCGGCGACCTTCGTCTCCACCCGTACCGGCGCCCGCGGCAGGATGCCGAGATCGGTGGCATCCTCGGGATGGATCTCCACCAGCGGCTCCGGGGTCTTGGCCCGCAGCGACGGCACCGACCGGTGCTGTCCGTGGCAGAAGTTGATGGCCTTGGCGGTGGTCAGGGTGAGCGGAAAGTCCTGCACGACGTCCGCGCCGAAACCGGCCTCGCTCGGGTTGTAGTCCGGCAGCGGCGCATAGCCCTGTTCCTGAAACGGGAGCGAGTAGATCTCCACCAGGCCGGAGCGGGTGTCGAATCCTTTCTCCCGGTACTTCCGGAAGCGCGTTTCCCGGGGCACGGACAAACCGCCGGGGAAATCCTTCAATTCGGCCACGGTGACCCCGGACGGCTCCAGCATGTAGTCCAGCGCCTTTTCCCGGTCGCCGTGCCAGAACTGTTCGTCAAAGCCCATCCTCCCCGCCAGGTCGAAGAGGATGTCGGCGTCGGAACGGGACTCGAATTGCGGTTCCACCACCGGCGCCCGGTACTGGAGCCAGGTGCTGGTGGCGGCCCCTTGGTCGAAAGAGCCCTTCACGTGCCAGTCCTCCCATGACGTCGCCGCGGGCAGGAGGAAGTCCGCGTATCGCGCCGCCGGGGTCTCGTAGAAGTCTGTCTGCACGTACAGGTCCAGTTGCTGGAGCGCACGCCGTCCCTGGAGCGTGTTCCCGTTGGCCATGATGATGTCGCCGCCGAAGCTCAGGAAACCCTTGACGGGGTAGGGCTTGCCTTCGAGCACGGCGCGATACACCTCGTAGGCCTGCACCCGGCCGGTGGCGACGGGGCCCAGGGGCCGGGCGTCAAGGCCGAGCCTCTTTAATTCCTGCTCCCAGGAGAGGAACTTGCGTCCATCCATGCCGTTGACCGGGGTCTTGGCGAACCGGACGTTGCCGCCGGGACGGTCGAGGTTGCCGGTGAGGCTATAGAACAGGCACACCGCGCGGTTGGTCTGCATGGCGTTGGCGTGCTGCTCCAGGCCGTTGTAGCTGTAGTAGCAGGCTGGCGGCGTGTGGCAGAACAGGCGCACCGCCTCGCGCACCAGGTCCGGATCGATGCCGGTGGTGTCCGCCGTGGCCTCGGGCGTGTACCCGCTCAGGTGCCGCTTCATCAGTTCGAACACGGGAGTGACCCGCTCCTTCGCGCCGCTTGAGAGCCGGACCTCGAACGACCCTTCCAGGGCTGGATGCGACGCCGCCGTGGCATGGGCCGGGTCATGGAACGTGAGCCCGTTAGCCGACGCGTCCCACACTCCGTAGAGGTCCGGCGAGCCCCCGGCCGCCACCGCGTCCTGAGTCAGCATCTCGCCCGAGCTGTTCCGCACCAGCAGCCGGGCATTGGTCCAGTCACGAAGGAAGTCCTCGTCGTACAGCTTCTCCGCCAACATCACGTTGAGGAAGCTCAGGGCCAGCAGCCCGTCGGTGCCGGGGCGCACTTTGAGCCACGCGTCGGCCTTTCGTGTCAGGGGGATGGCCCGGGGATCGATGACGATGAGCTTGGCGCCGCGCTTCCGGGCAGCGGAGATCCGGATGGCCTGGGTCGGCCACGAGGCGTTGGGGTTGTGCCCCCATAGCAGGATGCAGGCGGTGTTCTCGAAGTCCGGGTTGGGGATGCCGGTGCCGTAGGTGTAGCGGGAGCCGTTGTCCTTGTGCCAACTGCAGATGTGCCCGGTGGAGACGGTATTGGGACTGCCGAGCAGGCTGGCGAAGCGGATCAGCCACGGCTCGTACTCCGCCGAAGCGCTGCCTCCCGACGCCCCCCGGTAGAAGGCCACCGACTCCGCGCCGTGGCGCTCCCGCAACTCCGTCAGCCGGCGCGCGATTTCCTCCATGGCCTCGTCCCAGCCCACTCGCTCCCAGCGCGGGTCGGGATCGCTCTTGGGAGTGGTGCGCCGCAGCGGATAGCGCAGCCGCTCCGGGTCGTAAACCAACTCCGGCGCCGCCTGCCCCTTGATGCAGATGCCCCGGTTGGGATGGTCCGCGTCAGGCTCCAGGCGCACGAAGCGCCCGTCCTCAACGGTCGCAACCACGCCGCAGCGGGACTTGCTCATGGCGCAGTAGGTGCGGATTTTCTCGGTCATGCCGGCATGCTACCAGATCGTGGCTTCGGCTTCGACACGTCGATGACGCACCCGAGAGGCCAAGCCCTGCGCTGGCCCCTTGCGGCGAGCGGGACCCGATTCCCGGTACCTCGGCCTTACTCAGCGCGGCTCCAGCACAGTGAGGTCGATTCCCCGGAAATCCTCGATGTCCAGCGTCGCCAAGGCCGTTGAATGGGCTCGAAGCGTCCGGCGAGGCTCTTGTGTCGGGGCCCCGCTACCCCCCGAACGTCCCCCGGTAGTCTTCCCACGCCTTCGGCCCCGCCCGGTCGAAGACCTTCTCGCGGAGGCCGCCGGCGTACTGGGCGGGGATGAAGTTGATCTTCTCTGTGAGGGAGGGCTTCAGGCGCACGCCCTGGGCGCGCAGCTCGTCGGCCATGACCAGGTTCTCCAGCACTACCCGGATCTCCTCATGGTCGGTCCACATGGCCTTGTAGACGATGCGTCCCTCCTTGCTGACGATGTAGACCATGTTGGGGAGGACGCCGTAGAGCTGATGGACCGTGCCTTCCAGGTCGTCCACCAGCAGGGGGTTCTCGATGCCGTCCTGGTCTCGGCAATGCTTTGCGTATTCGAGCTTCTGCTCGAAGTCCTTGTGCGGGCCGTAGTGCTCCCCGGGATGGGGCTCACGCACGTAGATGGTGAGGAATTCGAAGCCCTTGTCGCGGTAGTTCCGGTACATCTCGTTCAGGGGCGAGACCTCGCCCACGAACGGCGGTCAGGTGATGCTGCCGAACTCCAGCAGCACGTGCTTGCTGCCCTTGAACCCGGAAAGCCGGACGGTTTCGCCCGCGAGGGTCGGGAGGCTGAAGTCGGGGGCCTCCTCTCCCGCCCGCAGGCGCCTGGCGAACTCGCCGGCCTTGGCCGAGCTCTCCGATCGGCTGAAGGTTTCGTAGTTGTATGCGCTGTTTGGCTGGTCCATTCCTGGGCTCCTTGTCTTGTGGGTTGTCGCAACTCTTCGACGCGGCACCGAATCTACTACGAACGGGGCAAACGGGTCTACATCGGTCCGTCTCGGAGCTCTCGGAGGGCCGCGTGGCGGGTCAGCCGCGGGCCTCTTCCTCCAGGGCTTCCAGGAGCGTCCGCATGTCGTCGGGCACGGGCGCGGTCCATTCCAGAGCTTCGCCGGTCTCCGGGTGGCGAAGCCCGAGCCGTTCCGCGTGCAGGGCCTGCCGCTGAAAACGATGCAACAAGTCCGTGAGCCCGGGTCCCTGGCCCTTGTTCCCGGCCGCGCCGCGTCCGCCGTAGACCGGGTCGCCCACTACCGGGTGTCCGATGTGCGCCATGTGCACCCGGATCTGGTGCGTGCGCCCGGATTCCAGCCGCACCCGCAGCAAGGTGTGGCCGCGGTACGCGGCCTTCACGCTGTAGTGGCTGGTGGCTTCCTTGCCGCGTTGTTGTACCGACATGCGGGTTCGATGGACGGGGTGACGGCCGATGGGGGCGGCGACGGAGCCGCCGGCGCGAACGACCCCCCGGACCAGCGCCAGATATTCCCGCTTGATGCGGCGCGCCTGCAGCTCCCGCACCAGCCGCAGGCGGACGGCGTCGGTCTTGGCCACCACCAACAGGCCCGACGTGTCCTTGTCCAGCCGGTGAACGATGCCCGCCCGGGGTACGGCGGCGAGCCCGGGCGTGTGGTGCATGACGGCGTTGAGAAGGGTCCCTTCGGGATTGCCCGCCCCGGGATGGACTACCATGCCGGGAGGCTTGTTTATGACGAGCAGCGCCGTGTCCTCGTGGACGATCTCCAGGGGTATGGGCTGCGCCTTCCAGGAAACCTCCGCGGGTTCCGGAACCTCCAGCGCGACTGTCGCCCCCGTCAGCACCTTGTCGGAGCACTCCGGCGCGCGGCCGTCGACCCGGACATGTCCTTCCTGGATGAATCGCTGGAGCCTTGAACGCGAGTAGTCGGGCAACAAGACCGCCAGGGCCGTGTCCAGCCGTTTGCCGTCGAGTGCCTCCGGCACGGTCAGCCAAACCTCGGACTCGCGCTTGTGGGTGGTGGTGCTCATGGGCCGGAGACCGCCGCAGCTTATCCGTGGGGAGTCGCTGGGCCAGCACCAAAGCTTGTTACTTTCGCCCGGGGATTGCAACGGAACCGCCCCCCGCAGGTCGGACTAGCGAAGCGTAATCCGACACTTGGACTGCGATTCCGCCCGGCGCGGAGCCCTGCCGCTCTTGGCCAAGATTGACGGGCACAGGCCCCGACCGTAAACTTGGGCGATGGATCTGAGAACGTACATGGAGTCCGTCAGGCGCCTCGCCCCCGAGCGGTTGCTGGAGGTCGCGGACAAGCACGACATCCGTCTCGAAGTGTGCGCCATGATCGCCGACCTGGAGAAGCAGAAGCGGGAGCCGCTGGTGCTCTTCTCGAACGTCGACAATCTGAGCGGCGAGCCTTCGGAGTTTCCGTTGCTGATGAACGTGTTCGCCTCCCGCGCCGCCTGCGCGGTGGCCCTGGGCCTGCCGCCCGAGCAGGCCGGCCGTGAGCTGATGCTGGAGTTTCAGGCGCGTGAGGCCCGGCGGGAGAAGCCCGTGGTGGTGAACGCCGCCGACGCCCCGGTGAAACAGGTCAGGATGGACCCCAACCTCTATTTCCTGCCGGTGCTGACGCATCACGTCGCCGACCTGGGGCCGTACCTGACCATGACCTGGTGCGCCCGGGACCCGGATACCGGCGTTTACAACTCCTCTTTCCACCGCTGCTACGTGCGCGACCCCAACCACTTGGTGATGTTCTTCGAGCGCCGGCACCTGTGGGACTACTTCATGCGCGCGGAAGAGCGCGGCGAAGCGCTGCCGGTGGCCTGTGTCGTCGGGCACCACCCGGCCTACTACCTCGGCAACTGCATCCTCAACGGCATCGCCGAGGACGAGTACGAGAGCATCGGCGGGCTCATGGGTGAGCCGTTGCGGCTGGTGCCGTCCGAGACCTTCGGCGACGAGCTGATGGTGCCCGCGGACGCGGAGATGGTCATCGAGGGCCGGGTGCTGCCGCACCAGCGGGAAGTGGAAGGACCCTTCGGGGACTTCACCGGCCTTTACGGAGACCCCGGCAAGTCGCCGGTGGTGGAGGTCACCGCCATCACCCATCGCCGCGACGCCTGGTGCATGGACATCCTGGCGGGACACCGGGACCACCGCCTGCTGGGCGCCGTCCCCAAGGAAGGCAGCATCTACCGCAAGGTCCAGGCGGTGGTACCCACGGTGCGCTCCGTCTGTCTGCCGCTGAGCGGCGCCGGCCGGTTCCACTGCTACATCAGCATCGACAAGCGCTGCGAGGGCGAGGCCAAGCTCGCGGCCATGGCCGCGTTCACCGGCACGGAGCTGCTCAAGCACATCATCGTGGTGGACTCGGACATCGACGTCTACGACGAGGAAGAGGTGCTGTGGGCGGTGGCCACCCGGGTGGATGCGGCCACCGATATCTCCATCATCGACCGGGTCAAGGGCAGCCGCCTCGATCCCGTGCACCCGGGTCAGGACTGGGGCTCGAAGCTCATCATCGACGCCTGCCGCAACGAGGAGATCGAGTTCCCCGACCGCATCGCCGCGGCGGAGTACCGGCCCGGGCCACCTCGCGGGGGCAATGGTTCATGAGCGGGGCGCAACCGCATGCGGGGCAGGAAGCCGGCGAACCGCGGGTCCGGGTGACGCAGACGTCCTGTGCCCGGAGCGGCGGGGATTGGCGCATCGCTTGGCGCATCACCAACCTGACCTCCTCCGAGTTACAGTTGCTGGACGCCCGCTTCCCGCATGGGAAGTTCCTCAGCGGCCTCATGGAGCTTGGGCCTGTCCGCGTGGCGCCGTCGGGCAGCACGCGTCTTGAGGCCGTGATAGCCTGCAACGGCGGGGACGGCGATGTAGTGGAGAATGCGTTTCTGATCACGACGGCAGAATGGCAAGGAGCGGCTTGGCGGGTACTGGCGCGCATGACCGTGCGCTTCGCAGGGGACGGGGCGCCCACGGTCGAGACCGAGCTGGTGACGGTTCAACGAGTGGGTTTTTCAGGGCCCGGACGGGTTGGCGGTTTGGAGGGGAAAGCATGACCGAGCGAGAGAAGTACATCTTCAAGCGCATGGGCGGCTGATACGGCAATTGAGGCCTCGGCTTCGAAGAGACCACGGGTATGGTCTCAAACACATTGGGCATGGAACTCGACGACCTCGTCGCGACGCTGAAACGCGTGGGTGAAACCTGTGGCGACGACCCCGAGTACCAAAAGCTGCGTGCGCCGCTGCCGGACGACTGGCCGCTCTAGGAGTCTGTCCGAGAATTTGCACGGCGTCCTTCGACTTCGCGACGCTTCGTGTCGCGAAGCCTGTCCTGAGCCTTGTCGAAGGGCTCAGGACGAACGGTTGTGATAGCCTTTCTCCGTTCGTCCTGAGCGTAGCGGAGCGCCAGCGTAGCGAAGTCGAAGGACACCACGCTAGGCCCGCCGCGCGTCGGGCAGGCTGGCCCCGGCCTGGCGCTCATCGAAGGGCCGGACGCCGGGCCAGAAGTCCCGCTGCCCGGTCATGGCCTGGACGTGGCCGTCCCACTCCAGCGTGAACGCGGTGATGCCGAGTTTGACCGCGCGCCTGATCTTTTCGCGGGTTTCCGCGTCGGCGGCGGCCCGGCGAAGGGTGTCGATCTGCCTGGAGCCGTGGCCCACGTCCTGCTCCGCGTGGATGCGGTACGTTTCCACCTGCCGTTCCGAGAAGCCGTAGTGTCCCACCAGTTCCTTGTAGGCCCGGGCGGCGGCGCCGTCAGGGCCGCCGTGCTGGCTCTCCACGAAGGCGAGCATGGCCACGCCTTCCAGCGCGGACCTGCGCTGGCAGCAGCCGATGATCATCTCGATGGCCGCCAGGGTGCCCGGCGTGGGCTCGGCGTTGTCGGCTGCCTCGCGCGAGATGCCGGCTTCCTCCAGGAACTGGTACATGATGTCCACGTGGCTGCGCTCACCCGACAACTCTTCCAGGAAGTTCTCCAGCACCACGTCCGCCAGCCCCTGTTCCCGGTTCGCCACCGCGTTGACCGCCA
>JAPOQB010000722.1 GCA_026710965.1 Deltaproteobacteria bacterium
AAGTTGCCGTAGCCGACCATCGATTCCTTGTCCTCCGGCACGGTGAGGCCGAACATGCGGTTGGTGATGGCCGCCTCCAGCGGGCCGGCGGCGAAGAAGAGCCAGCGGTAATAGGCGCCACGCTGCCCGCTGGAAGGCGCCAGCCCGGCGCCGGGGAAGGTATCGGCGAGGTAGGCGCAGATCGCAGCGCACTCGGTGACCACCGTCTCGCCGTGGCGGATCGCCGGCACCTTTCCCATGGGGTTGATGGCCAGATATTCCGGCGACTTCATCATCGGACCGTACTCGACAACCTCGGTGCGGTAGGGGGTCCCCAACTCCTCCAGCATCCAGCGCACGATGCGTCCGCGCGACATGGGATTGGTATAGAAAACGATCTCCGCCGGGTTCATGCTTCCTCCCAGGGCATGTACTTGCCTTCTTCATCCAGGGTGATCTGCTTGCGTTCGTTGAGACGGCCCACCAGCGCCATGACGGTGGCGAAGCCCTCGTCCGAGAACCCGTCCAGCAGCTCGCTGAAGGTGAGGCGCTTCTCGCGCAGCATGGCCAGTGCGCGTTCCGCGAGCCGCTCGATGTCGTCGTCGTCGGCCGCCGCCGGCTGGGATGCTGCCGGCGATTCGCCCACGTAATCGTCCAGCACCGCCTTCCCCTGGTTGTGGTAGATGATGCGGTTGTAGCGGTAGCGCGGCACGTTCTCCGGAATGGTGGCGTCGATGCCCATCTTGGCCGTGGTGGGGACGCCGTTGGCGCTTGGCGGGATGGACGGGTCCAGGGGCTTCGAGCGGGCATTGGAAAGGATCACCGTGTCCCGGTCCGCCTGCACGCGGGTGGCGATGGCCCATTCCACCTCCACGGGGTCGTAGATGTCGATGTCGTCGTCGGTCACCACCACGTACTTGATGTCGGCGATGGACAGCAGCGCGGCGATGGCGTTCTTGCCGTCGCCCGGGCTCTTCTTGATGGACGCCACGATGTGCCAGTGGCAGCAGCCTCCCGGGGTCACGTTGATGGCGGTGACCTGCACGCCGGTTTCCGCCATCACGCGCCAGGCCGCCGCCTCGTATATCGGCGCGCTCATCCACAGGTTCTCCCAGGGCATGTGCAGCGCGTAGTAGATGGGGTCGCGGCGGTGCAGCACGGACTTGATGTGGACGTTGGGATTCCTGTGGGTCCCCCCGACGAGGCGCGAGAACTCGCCGAAGGGCCCCTCTGGATGGACCCAGCCCTCGGGCGGAATCTCGCCTTCCAGGACGATCTCGGAGCCCGCGATGAACGGCACCGGCCCGGTCACGCCCGGCGTGAGCTCCACCGGGCGTCCGCCGAGGCCGCCGGCGAAGCCCAGCTCGTTGGTGCCCAGGGACGCCTTGAAGAGCGCTCCCATCAGCTCCCGCGGGTGCACGCCGATGGAAATGGAGATGGGCAGCGGGCGGTTCTCCGCCAGCGCTCGTCTCGTGAAGTTGTGGAGGTTGTTGGGGGTGACGATGTCGATGCCGGTGACGTTCCGCTCCTTGAGCATGAGGCGGTAGCATCCGGCGTTCATGCCGTACTCCGGGTCCTCGGAGATGACCACCGCGGCGGTGATCATGGGCGCGCCGTCCAGGGTGGAGAAGATCGGCACCGGCAGCTTGAACAGGTCCACGTCGTCGCCCAGTTGCATGAACTCCTTGACCGGGGCCTCCTCCACCAGGATCGGGTCGATGGAGTTGGACATGGCCCACTGGAAGCGCTTGTGGATCTCGGGGTAAGGAGCGTCCAGGGCGAGGCCCAGGCGCTCCCGCTTCTGCAGCAGTCCGCAGGCCACCGGGATGGAGTACCCCACGGGATTCTCGAACAGCAGCGCCCGGTCGCTCTGGTCCGTGAGCGCCGCCACGTCCCTCAGATCCACCGGCTTGCGTATGTCCAGCAGCTCGTCGTTGGCCCGCAAGAGCTCGATATACTCCCGAAAGGTCCCGTTCATGTCTCACCACCTCCAGACGGCAACATAGCCAAGAGCCCGGGTTGCATCAACCGGGCGGGCACCCGCGTGCTGGGTGGTGTGATTGACACCCGCGGGGCGGCGAGGAATATTGATTGAGCATCATCCAAGGCGCTACGGGAGGTAATCGTGATCGATCGGCAGTTGCTCGACATCCTGGCATGCCCCGAAACCCGGGAGGCGGTGTCGCTGGCCGACGAGGGCCTCGTGGCGAGCCTCAACCGGAAGATCGGCGCCGGACAACTGGTGAACCGCGCGGGCGAGAAGGTCACCGAGCCCATCGACGGCGGACTCGTTCGAGAGGACGGGCGGTACCTCTACGCCATCCGCAACGATATCCCGATCATGCTTGTCGAGCAGGGCATTCCGCTGGAGGAAGTCGCCGACCAGGGTTAGGTACACCCGTCGACCTTGACCTCTCTCCCCCCATGGGCTAGTCAGTTCTTCTTCGTGCCGGAGTGGTGGAATTGGTAGACGCGCTGGACTCAAAATCCAGTAGGGGCAACCCTGTGGGGGTTCGAGTCCCCCCTCCGGCACCAATCTTTCCGGAAGCATTGCTTCCACGGAGGTACCCATGAGCATCCAGTTGTACTACGCGCCCACCACCTGCGCGCTGGCTCCCTACATCACGTTGACCGAGGCGGGAGCGGACTTCGAGGTCAAGGCCCTGAACTTCCGGGCGGGGCAGAACCGGACCGAGGAGTACATGAAGGTCAACCCCAAGCACAAGGTGCCGGTGCTGGTGGTGGACGGACAGGCGCTGACCGAGAACGTCGCCATCCAGCTCTGGATCGCGCGGCGCTTCCCCGAGGCCAGGCTGCTGCCGTCGGACCCTTGGGACGAGCTCAAGGCGGTGTCGATGATGTCCTGGTGCGCGTCGGGCATCCATCCTTATCTCAGCCGCATCAATTCGCCGGCCAAGGTCTGCGACGTGGCGGAGACGGAGGAGAGCGTGTCCCGGCTGGCGCGGGAGTTCCTGGACGAGGTGTATGGCATCGCCGAGGGTCTGCTGGACGGGCGCGAGTATTTCTTCGACCACTTCACCGCGCCGGACGCCCATTTCTTCTGGTGCGTGCGCCGCAGCACCCAGTTCGACGTGGACCTGTCGCCCTATCCCAACACCACGGCCCATTTCGAGCGCATGCAGACGCGGCCCAGCGTCCAGAAGCTGCTGGCTTTCGAGAAGGAAACGCAGGCGTCATTCGCCGCGTAGCGGCGCCGCCTTTTTCGGCCGCACCAGCCATGCGCCCAGGGCCGGCAGCAGCACCACCGCGGCGATCATGTTCACCAGGAACATGAACATCAGCACCGTGCCCATGTCGGCCTGGAACTTGAGCGGGGCGACGATCCAGGTGGCGACGCCGGCGGCCAGGGTGAGGCCGGTAAGCACCACGCCGGCGCCGGTGATGTTGAGCGTGCGCTCGTAGGCCGTGGCGAAGTCGAGCCCCTGATCGAGATGGGTGCGCAGCCGGCCGTAGATGTAGATGGCGTAGTCCACCCCGATGCCCACCCCCAGGGCCACCACCGGCAGGGTCGAGATCTTGAGGCCGATCTCGAGAATCGCCATGAGACCGTAGGCCAGCAGCGACACCGCGGCCAGCGGCACGATGATGCACACGGTGGCCGCCACCGAGCGGAACGAGATCAGGCACAACAGGATCACCGCCGCGAAAACGTAGCCGAGGATCGGGAACTGGGACGCGTCCACTTCCTCGTTGGTGGCGGCCATGACGCCGACATTGCCGCCGGCGAGCCGGAAGTCGATGCGCTCCACGGTGTTGTTGCGCTGGAAGTCCTTGACTGTGTCGACGATGCGCTGGATGGTTTCGGCCTTGTGGTCGGTGGTGTAGATCAGCACCGGCAGCACGCTGCAATCGTTGTTGATGAGGCCGCTGCTGGTGGGCACCGGGGAAACCGATTGCACCAGGCTGTAGCGGTTCCGCGGCAGCGTGCGGAACTTGAGGTTGCCCTCGTTCCAGCCCGCGTTGATGTTGCGGGCGACGCTCGCGAGACTGAGCACGGACTGGACGCCGTCCACGTTCCGCACGCGCCATCCGAACTCGTCCAGGGTGGTGAGCACCTCGTAGTCGATGCAGCCGTCCGGCACCGTTTCGGCGAACACCGTGAGCACGTCGACGCCGATCTTGAAGCGATCGGTGATCACGGCGACGTCCTGATTGTACACCGACTCCGCCCGCAGTTCGGGCACGCCCTGATGGCTGTCGCCCACCTTGACCTGGACCGCGTAGTAGGCGCCCACCGCCACCAACATCACGGAAAGGGCTATCGTCACCGCCGCGGGACCCCGGCGCGCCAGGCGCGCGACTCGTGCCCATAGGGGCTGCAGGATGTTGTCGCGCTCGGCCGCGGCCCGCCGCTGCGCGTCGCTCATGCGGAAATACGACAGCAGCACCGGCAGCAGGGCGAGATTGGTGAGGATGATGGCGGCGATGCCCAGGCTGGCGGTGATGGCCGTTTCCCGGATGACCTGCACCTCGATGAGCGAGATGGTGATGAAGCCTACCGAGTCCGAGGCGAGCGCCACCGTCCCCGGCAGCAGCAGGCGCCGGAAGCCGGCCCGGGCGGCATCCAGGCCGGCGCTCCCCGCCACCACCTCGGCGCGCACCGCGCTGACCATCTGCACCCCGTGGCTGACCCCCACCGCGAACACCAGGAAGGGCACCAGGATGGACATGGGATCGATGCCGAAGCCCAGGGCGGTGACCGTGCCGAGCTGCCACACCACCGCCACCAGCGAACACACCAGCGGCGGAATGGTCAGACGCACCGACCGGGTGTAGAGAAACACGAACAGGGCGGTGATCAGGAAAGTGATGCCGAAGAACGCGATGACACGGGCCGCGCCCGCGGCGACGTCCCCCACCAGCTTGGCGAACCCGATGACGTGCACGTTGACGGCGCCACCGGCTGCCGCCTTGCCGCGGATCTCTTCGAGTTGCCGCGCCACCTCGATGTAGTCGAGCCGCTCGCCGGTATTGGGGTGGAACTCCTGCAGCCTGCCGCTCACGATGGCGCCGGTGAAATCGTTGGCCACCAACCGGCCGACGACCCCGGCCTTGATGGCGTTCTCGCGCACCCGTGCCAGGCCCGCCTCGGTGGGCTGAAAGTCCGCCGGCAGCACATTGCCGGCGGTGATGCCGTCCTCCACCACCTCGATGTAGCGGACGTTGGGGGTGAGGATGGAATAGACCTGGGTCCGGTCGATGCCGGGCAGGAAGAACATCGCGTCGG
>JAPOQB010000725.1 GCA_026710965.1 Deltaproteobacteria bacterium
CCGGAACCCCAAGAACTTCGATCAGGCCGAGGCCAAGTTCGCCAAGGTGACCGGCATCAAGAACAAGGCCGAAGCCGGCGTTTACCGGGATTGGCTGCAGAAGAACAAGGTCTTCCTGGCCAAGTGGGACAAGGAAACCGTTGACCACCAGTGGAACTTCCTCGACATGGCCAAACGGCGCGGCGTCCTGGACTTCGTTCCGGACAAGAAGAAGCACGGGCTGATTCTCAACTAAGTCATCGTTGCGGCGTCCGGGTCCTCGTTGCGGCTCCGGCCGGCCCGAGGGCCCGGACCCCTCCACGCCCATCTCTGACAGGCTCTCCTTATGATCAAGGGCAAGCCCGGTCTCCTGCCCGGAACTCTCACGCTGCTGGCCTTCGTCCTGCTGTGGCAGTTGGTATCGCTGCTGTTTCTGGCGGCTTTCCTGCCGGGACCGCAGGAGTTGTTGGCGCGGCTTGTCACGGTCTATTCCGAACCCAGCAGCTACACCGTGGTGTGGGATACGCTCAGGCGGATCATTTTGGGACTCGGGTTCTCCATGGTCATCGGCGGCATCGCCGGGGTGACCATGGGGCTACACCGGCACGTGGAGGCCTTCCTCGACGGCTGGATCATGGTGCTGCTCACGTTCCCGGCCATCTGCTGGGCGTTTCTGGGGGTGTTGTGGTTCGGCCTCTCGGACATCGGACCGGTCTTCACCACGGTGCTCATCGTCTTCCCGTTCGTCGCCCTCAACGTCTGGGAGGGTACCAAGGCCATCGACAAGGAAGTCATCGACATGGCCAAGGTCTACAAGGCGAACCGGCACCTGATCGTCCGCAAGGTGATCGTGCCGCAGCTCATGCCCTACCTCTTCTCGTCCATGCGCATCGCGCTCTCCCTGTCCTGGAAGATCGTGCTGGTGGGAGAGGCCTTCGCCGTGGGCAGCGGGGTCGGGCAGATGCTGGTCTTCCATTTTCAGGATACGCGCGTGGACATGATGCTCGCCTGGGGCGTCAGCTTCATGGTCTTCATGGTCCTGGTGGATGTATTGATATTCCGCTCCTGGGAAAGACGCGCCTTCCGGTGGCGGCATCAGGTTGCGACTTAGCCGGATACAGGTATCGTTCATGGCTTCGACCGTTGTTCACGTAGACAAATTGACAAAGAAGTTCCCCACCCCGGGCGGCGGCGAAGAGTTCGTGGTGCTCGACGCCGTGAGCCTGGACGTCAAGGAGGGAGAGTTCGCCAGCCTCGTGGGTCCCTCCGGCTGCGGGAAATCGACGTTGCTGAACGTCATCGCGGGCATCGAGGTGGAGAATGGCGGAAGCCTCACGGTGTACCCCTCGGCCCAGTCGGCCGACGGCGCCGTTCACGTGGGGTACGTCTTCCAGAGCGCCCGCCTGCTCAACTGGCTCACGGTGGACGACAACATCCGCTTCGCGCTGGAGGCCCAGGCCGTGCCGCGCGAGCAGTGGCGCGACCGCGTGAGCAAGTACCTCGACATGGTGGGTCTGGCGGGGCAGGAGCCCAACTATCCCCTCAATCTGTCCGGCGGGATGCAGCAGCGGGTGGCCATCGCCCGCGCCCTGGCCATCGAGCCCGACATCCTGCTCATGGACGAGCCGTTCAGCCACCTGGACGAGATCACCGCGCGCAAGATGCGCATCGATCTGATGGACATTCTCGAACGCGCAAAGACCACGATTCTGTTCGTTACCCACGACCTGCGCGAGGCCGTCTACCTTTCCGACAACGTGTACATGATGAGCACCAAGCCGGCGCGGATCTTCAGGCATGTCCACGTGGACTTGCCGCGGCCGAGGCAACCCGAGGACCCGCGCCTGTTCGACATGGAGAAAGAGCTGGTGCAGGAGTTCTTCGCCGTTCTGGAGCAGCAGTCCGAATGAGCATGCGTACCTACATGCGTGTGGCGTCCATGGTGGCGCTGGTGGCGGTCTGGTGGATCGGATCCCTGTTCACGCTGCCGGAGGTCCTGCCGAGCCCGTTCCGGATTGTCATGACCATGGGACGCATTCTGGTGGAGCTCGGTCCCGAGGGCCACTCGGCCTACTTCCACATCGGCATTACGCTGTTCCGTATCATCATCGCGTTCGTGGTGGCGATGCTGGCCGGCATCGGCATCGGACTGGCCATGGGACTCCGCAAGACCGTGGAGTATTCCCTCATGAGCCTGATCCCGCTATTCCTGACCATACCCACCATACTGATGGTGTTCCTGGCGGTGCTCTGGTTCGGGTTCAGCGAGACCGGGAGCCTGGTGGCGGTGATGGCGGTGGTCACGCCCTTCGTGACCGTGAACATGGCGGAAGGCACCAAGGCCATGGACAAGAGCCTGATGGACATGGCCAAGTCCTTCAAGGCCAACCCGCGGATGATGATCCGCAAGGTCTACATACCCCAGCTCATGCCCTACCTCATGTCCGCGTTCCGCTACTCCTTCGGCATGACCTGGAAGATCGTCGCACTGGCCGAGACCTTCGGCATCAAGTTCGGCATCGGCTACATGTTCTTCTTCTGGTTCGAGAACTTCGACATGGAGCAGGTGCTGGCGTGGGTTCTGCTGTTCGTGATCCTCATGCTGATCATCGAGTACGGCGTCATTGCCCGCTTCGAGCAACGCGCCTTTGCCTGGCGCCGCACATTCTCCGCCGCCGCCCTGTAGGGGTGACCGGCGGTCACCCTCGTGTGGCAGGGTCTTACCGTCCCTGCGCCTTGATCTCGGCCAGGGAAAACGGCCCCGCTCCCATCACTTGGTGCAGCTCCCATTCGATGAGCTCGAAGGTGCAGAAGCCGGCCGCGGTGTAGGGATCGCTGCCCGCGATGCCTTCCGCTTCCTCCCGTGAGTCCGCCCGTATCAGGTAGATGCCGAGCTTGCGGTCCGGCGTCGGCCCGGACATGACGATCTTCCCCGCCTCATGCTGACGCTTCATCCAGGCCAGGTGTTCGTCCAGCGTCACGTTCCACTCTTCCCTGGGCTTGACCGCGCTCCGGAGTCCGATGAACCACATGCTCGTATCTCCCTCGGCCTGCCTTATCGGGCGGCGCAGATATCCCACCAGTTCCGGTCAAGGTCGCTGAACACGAACGAGACCTCGCCGTTGTCCTCCTGCAGGTCCCGAACCTCGTCGATGCCCACGTCCTTGCCGGAAGTCCGGAACATCCGGTGCGCCTCCACCACTTCCTGCTCGGTTTCCACCTGGAGCGTGAAGCGGTTCAGCTCGGAGACGTAGTGGCGCTTGCGGCCCGGCAGGACCACCACGTACCAGGGCGTGTCGTAATGCTTGATGTAGACCGACATTCTCCCGCCACCCAGGATCTCCAACCCCAGCACGTCGCGGTAGAAAGGCGTGCTGATCTCCTTGTCGTCGCACTCCCGGGTGCCGTGGCTCAGCGCCTGGGGCAGGTAGCCGCGTCCGGGAAAACGCTCCTCCGGCATCTTCTCGCGCCACGGCTCCATGGCGTTCCGCTGGCCCCGCACCACTGCCTCGTGGTCATAATACTCGATCTCCCAGTCGTTGCCGCCGGGTTCGCGGAAATAGACGGAATGGGCGAAGTGGTTCTCGTGTGGACGGCTGACGCGCATGAGCTTGTAGCGCTCCTTCTGCGATTGGAGGTATTCATAGGCCGCGTTCACTTCGTCGAGTGTTTCGACCCGCACGCCGTAGTGATGCAGGTGCGGCTTGTCCACGGCCTCGGGGGAGCCCTCGTGGACCACCAGCTCCCAGTCGGTGTTGGGATGCTTCACCGCGGCCTGTCCAGGTCCCTGCCGTACGACCTCGAACGCCAACAGGTCGGTAAGCACCGGCAAGGTGTCGTCCAGGGACTTGCATTCGTAGTGGCCGCGCTTGAGTGCGGTGGGTTTGATCATGGTGGCTTCCTCCGTCAGTGATTCGCGCTTGGGCTGGTCCGTGACCGCGCGTGGCGGCGATTTGCAGGTTGCCGTCCAACTTAACGCATTTCCGGCGGTTGATGAAGCACCGTTCCCTTCCTGGCGGTGCTCACGCTTGCATTTTCCCCTCATCCTTGGTTCCCTCGATACATGCCGTGGCAGGCCGAATCGAGACCCGACGGGAGGCTCATGATGTCGACCCAGACCAGCCATGCCCCCTGCACCTACCAGGACTATCTCAACACGCCTGATGACGTCCGTTACGAACTCATCGAAGGAGAACTGCTGGTCATGGAGCCGGCGCCCACCACGTCGCACCAGCGAGTCGTGGTCAACCTTACCCTTCTTCTCGCGCCATTCGCGAGGGACCATGGCCTGGGTGAAGTGCTCATTTCGCCCACGGACGTCTACCTCTCCGACACCAACGTATTGCAGCCGGACCTCCTCTTCGTATCCGCGGCGCGGGCATCCATCATCACCGAACGCGACGTCCACGGTGCCCCGGACCTGGTCGTCGAGATCGCTTCGCCTGCCACCCGACGGCGCGACCGCACCGTCAAGATGGACATCTACGCGCGCCACGGCGTGGCCGAATACTGGCTGGCCGACCCCGCGGCCGCCACCGTCGAAACGCTGCGGCTGAAGGACGGGCAGATGGCGGCCACCGGGCGCTACGGCCGGCCGGACACGTTCACCACTCCTCTTCTGCCGGGCTTGAGCGTAGACCTGAGAAAGATCTTCTGACGGGAGCCTGCACCGCGGATGCGCGGCGACATTCAGGGGTCAGGTTTCGGACTCTGCCACACCGTGTTGTCCGTGGTTACAGGATCCCCAAGGTTGATCGAGCCGACTTCGCTATACCGGAGGTTCCGTTCATGTTGACCCATTTTGCCATACGTCGCAGGCAACCGTTCGCCGATGGTCACGAGTTCGGGTCCGCCGGCGCGTACGAGATCGTGGCGGGCGAGGCCCGCGGCGAGGTCTCCCCGGAGGATCCCCGCAATAACTGCATCGTCAATCTCGCCAAGGCACCTCGGAACGAGCGTGGGGCCGTGGAGTACCGTTGCGACGTCCACATCCTGCGGCCGACGGACATGAGCAAGGGCAATCGGCGGGTGCTGTACGAGGCCCCCAACCGGGGCAGCAAACGCGGGTTGATGTTCCTCAACGACGCGCCGGAGTGCAACGACCCCTTGACCCTGGAACACGCCGGCAACGGCTTCCTGATGCGGCACGGCTACACCTGGGTCACCTCCGGCTGGCAGGGAGACCTCGTGCCCTGGAAGGACGGCATGGTGCTGGACGTCCCCGTCGCCACCGACGGCGAACAGCCCATCCGGCGGCGCGTTCGCGTTGATATTTGCGTCAACCGCCCAGGCGTCTACAGCCAACCCTTGAGCGGCGACCCGCGCGTCCAAAGCTACGCCGCCACCACCCTGAACACGGCGGAGGCCGAGCTGACGGTCCGGATGCACTCCTATGGCGAGCGACAGATCATTGCGCCCACAGAGTGGGCATTTGCCGTGGTGGATCCCGAGCCCGGCGACGGACCAGCGAAAGTCAAACCCAGCGCTTTCCATATCCACCTGCCGGGAGGGTTCATTCCGGGCGCCCTCTACGAGCTGGTGTACCAGGCCCGGGACCCGTTGGTGCTGGGCCTGGGGTTCGCAGCCGTCCGGGATCTGGTGTCGTTCCTGCGCTACGAACAGAAGGACAGCGACGGCGACCCCAACCCCCTGTCGGAAGGAACGGATATCGAAAAAACCTATGCCTGGGGCCGGTCCCAGAGCGGCCGGTTCCTGCGGGACCTGGTCTACCAGGGTTTCAACGAGGATGAGCACGGCCGGCAGGTGTTCGACGCCATCGCTCCCCACGCCTCGGGCGGCGGGCGCATGTTCCTCAACTACGAATTCGCGCGGCCGGTCACCTCGTGCCAGCAGCACACCAACCAGCTCGAGCCCGAACTGTTCCCGTTCGCCTACAACGTCATGGAGGACCCGCAAACGGGCCGGAAGGACGGCATCCTGAAACGGCCGGCCACAGACCCGCTGGTGATCCATACCCAGACCTCCACCGAGTACTGGCAGAAGCGTGGGTCACTGGCGCACACCGACGGACGGGGAAACGATGTCCCCCTGCCCGACCGCGTGCGCGTTTACCTGATGGCCAGCACGCAGCACAACGCCCCCTACGGCACTCAGGCTGCTAGGGGAAAGACCCGGCACCCGAACAACCCCCTGCCCATCGGCCCGCCCCTGCGCGCCCTCATCGCCGCCATGGACCGCTGGGCTACCGACGGCACCGCCCCGCCCCCGAGCAAGATCCCGCGCAACGTGGACGGCACGCAGGTCGACCCGGTAAGCCTGCGCAACGGCTTCCCGGCCATTCCCGAGGGGGGCTGCACCGGGCTCCACAACCGTCAGCTCTTCCTGGATTACGGCGAAGGCCTCGCCCACGGCGTTATCGACGCCCGCCCGAAGCCGCCGCCCGACGGCGCCGGCTACACCGTCCTCGTGCCCGCGGTGGACGCCGACGGCAACGACATCGCCGGAATCCGCCTCCCTTGGATCACCGTCCCACTCGCCACCTACACCGGATGGAATCTCCAGTCCAAGGAGTTGGCCGAAGGCGAACTGGCGGGCCTGCTGGGTTCTTCCATCCCCTTCCCCCGGACCCGCGCCGAACGCGAGGCGAGCGGCGACCCGCGGTTGTCCCTGGAAGAGCGCTACCGAGACCTTGACGACTATCTCCGACAGGTGCGAGCGGAGATCGACGCTCTGGTCGAGTTGGGGCTCATGCTCGCGGAGGACACGGACACGCTGCTGGCCGATTGTCGTCAAGCTTATCTGGATGCAGTGGCCGACTGAAACGCTTGGGTTGCTGAAAGAGGGAGCCCGGGCATTGAACGAGACTTGCCAACTATCAGAAACTGATACCGCCCGCGGCCAGCGGTGTGAGAACCTCCTATAACCGGTTCCTGCCAGCGTACCTTGAGTTTCATTGCGATCACAGGGATGTTTCGATTGGGTACCCATATCGGCCAATACGGGAACCAACCATGAAGACCACGATTGAACTATCGGATGAGCTCGCCAATGCAGCGAAGACCTATGCCGCCGAGCACAAGATTACGTTGCGTTCGTTGGTCGAGCGGGGATTACGCGAGGTCATGCGCGTGGATCGCCAACGGAGCGGCTTCAAGCTCCGCGACGCGAGCGTCGGCGGGCGGGGTTTGCAGGCCGAATTCCATGATGCGGACTGGTCGCGCATCAGGGATGCGGTTTACAAAGGCCGGGGAAGTTGATCGCGACGGACACCAACATCCTTGTCTACGCCCACCGCGCGGATTCGGAGTGGCATGAGCGAGCCAAGTCCTGCATCGAGTCCCTGGCGGAGGGACGCGTGGCATGGGGC
>JAPOQB010000231.1 GCA_026710965.1 Deltaproteobacteria bacterium
ACCACCGGCATCGGCGCGGTTCTCAATACCGCCAAGGTGGAGCCCGGCTCCACGGTGGGAATCTTCGGCCTCGGGGGCATCGGGCTCAGCGTGATACAGGGCGCGGTGATGGCCAAGGCCGCCCGCATCATCGGCATCGACACCAACCCCGCCAAGTTCGACATGGCCCGGCGCCTGGGCGCCACCGACCTGGTGAATCCCAAGGACTCCGACCGGCCCATTCAGGAAATGCTGGTGGATATGACCGACGGCGGCGTGGATTACTCCTTCGAATGCATCGGCAACGTCGACACCATGCGCGCCGCGCTGGAGTGCTGTCACAAGGGGTGGGGCCAGTCCACCATCATCGGCGTCGCCGGCGCCGGGAAGGAGATCAGCACCCGGCCGTTCCAGCTCGTCACCGGCCGAGTCTGGCGCGGCACCGCCTTCGGCGGCGTGAAGGGACGCTCCCAGCTTCCGGGGTACGTCGACCGCTACACCGCCGGCGAAATCAACCTCGACGACATGATTACCCACACCATGCCCCTGGAGGACATCAACAGCGCTTTCGACCTCATGCACGAGGGCAAGAGCATCCGGTCGGTCATCCTCTACGGCTAGTGTGGTATCTGGTTAATCCGCGTCATAATACGCGGAGGATTTCTGTCGTCGGCAAGGCGCGATGACCTGTGGGGGCGACCTGCGGTCGCCCCCACAGTGGCGTGCGCCTCGGGCCGGTCAACCGGAGGGATTACATACCATCATGGAAGTCGTCGGCAAGCGCCGGAACCGCATCGAGGGCATCGAGAAGGTCACCGGCGAGGCAAGGTTTTCGGGCGATCTCGACATACCAGGCGTTCTCGACGCCCGGGTCCTGCGCAGCACCTATCCCCACGCGCGCATCCGCTCCATCGACACGGAAGACGCGCTTGGGGTGCCGGGCGTGGTCGCCGTGCTCACCAGGGACGATCTCCGGGACATGGATCCCTACTATGGCCACTGCCTCCGGGACCGCCCCATCCTGGCCATGGAGCGGGTACGCCACGTAGGCGAGCCCGTGGCCGCGGTGGCCGCCCGTGACCGGCTGGCGGCGGAGGAGGCGGTGTCGCTGATCCGGGTCGAGTACGAAGAGCTGCCCTATGTCGCCACCCTCGACGATGCCCTGGCCCAGGGCGCGCCGGTGCTGCACGAGAAGGCGGCAGGGTCGGGAGACTTCCACGACGTCAACCTCTCGGATGCCCGCGAGCACCCGAACATCTGTCACCACGAGCACATGGAGATCGGCGACGTGGAGCGGGGCTTCGCGGAGGCGGACGAGGTCTTCGAGGACGTCTTCCATTTTCCCATGGTTTGCCACTATTCCATGGAGCCCCACACCACCACGGCCCGGTTTCAGGGCGGCCAGTTGACCTTGTGGTCCGCCTCCGCCCATCCCTTTCTCATCCGCTCGGAGCTGGCGCGGCTGTTCGGCCTCTCCATGACCGACGTTCAGGTGGTGGTGCCCTACGTCGGCGGCGCCTTCGGGGGCAAGTCGTATCTCAAGATCGAGCCGCTGGTGGTGGCTCTGGCGCGCAAGACCCACGGGCTCCCGGTGCGTCTGGAACATTCCGTGACCGAGTCCATGCTCACCGCCCGGCGCCACTCCGCGCGCTGCTGGATCAAGACCGGAGTCAAGCGCGATGGAACCATTCTTGCGCGTGAGGTCCGCATCCATCTCGACACCGGCGCCTATGCCGACAACGGCCCGCGGGTGGTGGCCCGGGCCGTGTTGCGGGTTCACGGCGCCTATCGCTGCGCCAACTTCCGCTCCGACAGCTACGGCATTTACACCAACTCGGTGCCGGCGGGCTCCATGCGCTCCATCGGCGGACCCCAGTCGGTCTGGCCGGTGGAGGTACAGATGGACCGCATCGCCGATGTTCTGGGTCTGGATCCGCTACGGTACCGTTTGGAGCAATTGCTGGGCCGCGACGAGCAGATCCGGCCCGGCTCCCGCGGCATCGACGGCGACCTGCGCGAGGGTCTCGCCAAGGTGGCCGAGATGTTAACGGAGGCCGGTCCGCCTCCCGCCGGTGCCGGCACCGGCCTCGCGGTAGGCATCACGGACAGCGAGGCCAACCCCGTTTCCACCGCCATCGTCCGCCTGTTGAGCGACGGCAACGTCGTGGTCATGGCGGGCAGCACCGAGGTAGGGCAGGGAGCCCGCACGGTGTTGAGCCAGATCGTCGCCGAAGAGCTGTGTGTTCCCTTCGAGCGGGTGATGTTGCGCGGGACCGATACCCACACCACTCCCTTCGACCGCTCCACCGGCGCCAGCCGCTCCACCACCGTGATGGGGACCGCGGTGAAATTCGCCGCGGCCGATGTTCACCGCCAGATCAAGGCTATCGCGGCGGAGCAGTTCGGGGTCGATTCGGAACGCGTGGTGCTCAAGGGCGGAGCGGCCTGGTGCGGTGAAGCCCGGCGGGAGTTCGCCGAGGTGGTGTCGGGTTTTTTCGGAATGCCCGGCGGTGAGCTCATCGGGCGCGGTTACGTCCGGGCCGGCGGGGGCATCTCGCCGATCCTGCCGATTTTCTGGGAGGTGGGCATCGGCGGCGCGGTGGTGGCCGTCGACGCCGACACCGGTGAAGTGGAGGTCCAGCGCTACAACAGCGTGGCCGATGTGGGGAGGGCCATCAATCCACGTCAGGCCGAGGGCCAGGACGAGGGCGCCGCGGTGATGGCCATGGGCCACACCCTGTTCGAGTCCCTGATCTATGCGGACGGACAGCCTCTGAACCCCAATCTGGTGGATTATCGCGTGCCGGGCTTCCGGGACATCCCGCGGACCTTCGAGTCCTGCCTGTTGGAGAATGGCGACGGGCCCGGACCCTATGGCGCCAAGGGGATGGGCGAGGGCGGCATCATTCCCGTGGCCCCCGCGGTCTGCAACGCCGTGGCCCAGGCCACCGGCGTGCGCATCCGGGAGCTTCCGCTGACCCCGGAACGTGTCTGGCGGGCCCTGAGATCCGCGGATACCGAGGGTTCGTAAGCCTCTGAGCTTCGGCTCCGGCTCATCCCTCACCACTCCATGCGGCCGGCCATCGCCCTCATCTGGCTCAGTCTTCTCTGGACCCTGCTCTGTTTCGTCTTCTACCGTGACCGGGAGTTGATCCTTCAGGCGAGTCTGCCCGTGTGGATCGCCGCGGCGGTGGTCTGGGTCGCGTATCGGGCGGTGGCGAGACTGACCGGGCGGCGTCGGCGAAGCGCCGCGGCGCGGCCACGAAAACGCGCCGCGGCCAAGCCCGCCCCCGGCGCTCGCAGAGCCGCCCGGAGATCAGCGGCCAAGCCGCGAAAGCCTTCTTCCTAGCAGATTGTCGAAACTCCCTACGACATGGGTCGGCGCCCTTCGACTTCGCTACGCTACGCTCAGGACGAACGGATAAGTCAAGGAATTCTGATGAAGATTCCGTTCGTCCTGAGCGTAGCGTAGCGAAGTCGAAGGGCGCTACCTGGATTCCTTTCGTGGGGAGAATCTTCCACGAAAGAGCGCCGGCCTACCGGCTGAGCATGTAGTCGATGGAGAGCGCCCCGCCGCCGCCGACCAACAGCGCCAGGGCCATGACGAACAGCGCCAGGCAGTATTCGATGCCCATACCCTTGCGGCCGCCGCCGGACAGGAAGAACCCGAACTCCCAGTGGCCCTTGAAGAGAGCCACGGCGGTGAAGATGACCAGGCCCAGGGCCAGAGGACGGACGAGGAAGCCCAGGACCATGGCCGGTACGCTGAGGGCTTCCGTAAGGACGCCGATCACGCCGATCCACACGGGAATGTGATATTTTTCCTTCCAGTTGGTCACCTGACCCTTGATGCCCCTTCCTCCGAGCCAGCCGAACAGGTGCTGCGAGCCATGGGCAAAAAAGGTGACGGCCAGTCCCAGGCGCAGCACGACAAAAGCCAGATTCGGCTCCGTTTGAAAAATTGCGTTCATGGCTGACCTTTCTTGTTGGGGCCGGGTTCAAACACGCCCGCGTTCGAGGAAACCTCGCATGGCGGCGTGAGCCGTATCGGGATTCACGAAAAAATAACTGTGCCGTTCCCCCTTGAGTTCCACGAAGACCGCGCCGGGAATCTCGGCCGCCAGCACGTCCGCCGCCTGCCGCAGCGAGGTGTCACTGGTGACGTTGTGTTCCTCTTCGCCCACCAGGATCAGCGTGGGCATGCGGATCTCCTTCAGCCGTTCCTTGACGTCGTGGTCCTGGCGCGCGATGACGTGGCGAAAATATTGCTCCACCGGGTTGAGGTGCGCCATCCGCACCGCCAGGTAGTCTTCCACCCGTTGGGGATGGCGCTTGACGAACTCATCGGTGAATCCCACGAGGATGCCGTGGTCCCGCAGGTAACGCTCGTAACCCCACTCCACCATCTCCTTGGCGATACGCAGCGGAATACCCTTGTGCGGATTGAAGCCGCGGCCCGACGCGCAGATGAGCGCGGAAACCCGGTCCGAGTGGTCCAAGGCCATCACCTGGGCCACCGACCCGCCCATGGAATGGCCGCAGACCACGGCGTCGCGGGCGTCCAGGTGCTCCAGCACGGCCGCCGCGTCGTCGGCGAAGTCCTTGACGCTGTACGGCT
>JAPOQB010000805.1 GCA_026710965.1 Deltaproteobacteria bacterium
CCAGCCCATCATCCGCCTGTGCACCTATACCGGCGTGCAACGGGTCGGCGCCGCCCGCAGCGGCCCGATACGGTCGACGCATCCCATGTTCGGCGTGTGCATCGCCATCACGGTGCTGGGCGAGCAGGCCAACCTGGTGACCCTCGCCGGGGTCGTTTCGGTGGTGTGCGGCATCGTGCTCATCACCTGGAAACCGGCCTCGGAGGTGCGCTCGTTTCGCTGGTGGGAGTTCCTGTTCCCGCTGAGCGCCGCGCTGCTGGCGGGTATCGTCCATCCCATGCGCCGCTACGCCCTGTCCATCTCCCACGAGCCGCTGTTCTTCGCCGCCCTCGTGGGCATCGTCTCCCTGACGTGCTTCCTCATCTACATGCCGTTGAGCCGGGAGCCGCTGGTCTGGCACCGCAGGGCGATGCTCCCGTTCCTGGCGGCCGGGGCCGCCGAGACCTGCGGCATCCTGCTGGTCATCACCGCTCTGGGCCTCGGCAGCGTCATCACGGTCTCGCCGCTGGTGGGCATCAGCCCGCTGTGGACCCTCCTGGGCACCGTCATTTTCTTGCGGGACCTGGAGCAGGTCCGGCCGCAGACCATCGTCGGCGCGATCTGTGTCATCGCGGGCACCGCGGCCATCTCGCTCGCAGGGTGAGGGGCGACGACGGCGCAGGTGGGTGGGATCGGCCGGGCTACGAAACCCGGGCCGCCCTTGCCCGCGCGAGCCGGGTTCTGCCGAGCAGCACGTAGAGTAGGGCCGAGATCAGATACAGACCCGCGATCCCCAGCAGCGCGGGCTCGTAGCTCTGGGTCGCGTCGAAGATTGCGCCGGCCAAGGCGGGCCCGAACAAACCGCCCCATTGATAAAAGAAGCCCATGTTGCCACGCACCTTGGCGAAGTGCTTCCGGCCGTAGAGATCGCCGACCATCGCCCAGGTCACCGGGAATACCCCTTCCACCACCGAGAACAGCGGCAGGAAGAGCCAGAGCCACAGCGGGTTTTGGGCGTACGTGAGCAGCAGGAGGGCGCCGGCCGCCACCACCATGCACACGGCCATGAGCCGCGCCTTGTTGAAGTGGTCGGCCAGCCCGCCCACGATGAGGTGGGTCGGAAGCGACAGGCCCGCGAACACGCCGAGATAGTGGCTGGCGGACAGCGAGTCCACCCCTTTCCAATTGAAGATCTGCACGAAATTGGCAATGACCGTGCTGAGACCCAGCACGCGGAACAGAGTGGCGAAGACAAGGAGCCAGAACGGCGCGCCGCGAAGCGCCTCCCAGATGCCGATGTCGGCCTCGGCCGCGTCGCCGGTTGCCGGTTGACCGGCTTCGTGTGGCGGACCTGAAGGATAGTCGCCGTCCGGCACCAGGCCCATGTCCTCGGGAGAGCGTCGTACCATGGCTGCCAGAGGCGTCCCCAGCCCGAGAAAGACGGCTCCCGCCACCACTACCCCCCAGCGCCACCCGAAATAGTGCACCACGTACGCGAGGACCGGCGCCAGCAGGGCCCCGCCGATGCCGATGGAACTGCTCACCAGCGCCATGGCCCTGGCCCGGTAACGGATGAACCAGCTATTGGCCAGCACCATCGGGCAGTGCATGAACCCGGCGCCGAAGGCCAGCGAGACGACGCCCATGTAGATGACCAACAGCATCCAGTAGGAATTGACCCAGTAGAGCAGGATGTAGCCTATGCCGGTAAGGAGGACGGCCGCCATCATGATGGGCCGGGGACCGACACGGTCGATGAGATATCCGGCCAAGGGGCCTTCGAGAGCCCCTTCGGCCCTTGCCAGACCGAATATCAGGTTCGTGGCCGCGCGGCTGATGCCCAGGTCCTTGCCCAATGGCGCCACGAAGACGGTAAAGCCGTAGAAGTGGAAACC
>JAPOQB010000495.1 GCA_026710965.1 Deltaproteobacteria bacterium
GCCAGTTTGCCGCTGTCCAGCGGCGTGTAGGCGATGATGGTGACGCCGTGGCTCTGGCAATAGGGCATCAGCGTCCGCTCGATCTCACGCCGCCGGAGGTTGTACAGCACCTGATTCGATACGATGGGGTGGTGGCTCAGGGCGGCCTGGGCTTCGGTCAGCTCCGTCGTCGAGAAATTGCTGACGCCGATGTACCGTATCCGCCCGCTGTCCACCAGGGCCGCCATGGCCCGCATGGTTTCCTCGATGGGAGTGCTGCGGCTCGGCCAGTGAACCTGGTAGAGGTCGATGGTGTCCACGTCCAGCCGGCGAAGGCTGGCGTCCGCGGCCCGCAGCACCTGGTCGTATTCCAGATGATCGCCGGATACCTTGCTGGCGATGAACACCCGTTCGCGCATGCCCTGGACGGCTTCGCCCACCACGTCCTCGGTCCGATACATCTCGGCCGTGTCGATCAGGTTCGCGCCCAGCTCGATGCCGTGTTGGAGCGGGGCGACGCCGCCCCGGTATTGCCAGACGCCCAGGCCGATCTCGGGCACCTGTGTCCGGGTGCCGCCGAGTGTTTTCGTCTTCATCGGGTACCTGTCATGGAATCCCGGGGCTTCGGTATGTCGGACTGAAAGCGGCGCCTCGAAGTGCCCCGCGCCCCGAAGTGCAGGGAGTGTGCGGACATGTCGGAGTCAGGCGCGTGTGCTGCGGGCGGTTATGCGGTGCTGGCGGCGGTGGCGCCGGACGACGACTTTTCGGACGTCTTGCTCTCCGTGGACTTGCTTTCGGTGGACTTGCTTTCGGTGGACTTGGCGGAATCGGAGGAATCCTTGCCGCCGTCGTTCTCCTGCTTGTCTCCGTTGGCGCCCTTTCCACGGCCGTAGTCGGTGATGTACCAACCGGTGCCCTTGAGCTGAAATGACGTGTTCGAGATGAGCTTCCGGACCTCACCCTGACAGGTCGGACACCCATCGAGCGGATCCTCCGTGATCCTCTGAGTCACCTCGAACACTCCGCATTCCGAACACTTGTATTCGTAAATAGGCATAAGTTGGCCTCGCGCGGGTAGGTTATCGGAAACATAGTCACTGCCCATGCGGTTGTCAAACACGCCCAAGCGGGCTACGGTCGGTGTCTGGCCTTCGAATACGCACAAGGAGGATAGTCAATGGATTTCGAGCTTCCCGAAGAGATACAGATCATCAAGAAAACCATGCGCGATTTCGTGGACCGGGAGCTGATCCCGCTGGAGCGGGAGTTCGTGCCCGAGGGCGAGGAGATGCCCGAGGAGCTCTACAAGCCGCTTCAGGAAAAGGCCCGGGCCCTGGGGTTCTGGATGCTGGACGTGCCCGAGGAGTACGGCGGCGCCGGGCTCGACCTGCTCACGCGCTGCGTGATCCAGGAAGAAGTCTCCCGCACCAATTGCATCCCCTTCCGCAACAACCCGATCTTCGGCCCGGAGGCCCGCGGCATCCTTTTCGAGCTCAATGACGAGCAGAAGGAACGCTATCTCTACCCCGTGCTCCGGGGCGAGAAGACCGCCTGCTTCGCCCAGACCGAGCCCGACGCCGGCGGCGACCCCGCGGGCATGAAGACCCGGGCGGTGCTGGACGGCGACCACTGGGTGTTGAACGGCACCAAGCGGTTCATCAGCAACGCGGGCTTCTCCGACTTCGCCCAGGTCATGGCGGTCACCGACCCCGAGAAACGCGCCCGCGGCGGCATCACCACCTTCCTGGTGGACATGGACACCCCCGGCGTGACCATCGAGCGCCGCTGGCCTACCATGATGGGCGACGCGCCGTTCCAGATCCTCTTCGAGAACGCCCGGGTGCCGGCGGGCAACGTCGCGGGCGAGGTGGGGCAGGGCTTCAGGCTGGCCCAGGGTTGGCTCCAGGAGGGTCGCGTCAAGGGCCACGGCGCCCGCTGCATCGGCATCGCCGAGCGCGCCCTGGACATGATGATGGACTACTCCCAGATCCGCACCACCTTCGGCCAGCCGCTGTCGGAACGGCAGGCCGTGCAGTTCATGGTTGCCGACTCGGTCATGGAGCTGCACATGGCGCGCAACCTGGTCTACGAATGCGCCTGGCGCCACGACCGCGGCGAGGACGTGCGCAACCTGGCGTACATGGTCAAGTGCGTATGCACGGAGATGGCCAGCCGGGTCGTGGACCGCTCCATCCAGGTCCACGGCGGCATCGGCCTGACCAAGGAGCTGCCGCTGGAGTGGTGGTACCGCCAGTTGCGCAGCATCCGCATCACCGAGGGCGCCACCGAGGTGTTGCGCTGGCGCATGGCCCAGAACTTGCTGCGCGCCCGCGCCAAGAATAGGTAATGAGCGGAGAGTCGCTGCTTTCCGGCTTCAGGGTGCTGGACCTCAGCACCTCCATGGGCGCCTTCTGCGGCAAGGTGCTGGCGGACCTCGGCATGGACGTGATCAAGGTGGAGCCGCCGTCGGGGGACGACCTCAGGACCGAGCCGCCGTTCGCCAAGGGCCAGGCCAACCGCGAGGGCAGCCTCCGGTTCGCCTACTTCAACTCCGGCAAGCGCGGCATTACGCTGGACCTTGCGCGCGAGACCGGCCGAAACCTCCTGCTGGACCTGGTGGAGAAGGCGGACGTCGTCATCGACAGCCACGAGCCCGGCTACCTGGAGGACCTGGGAATCGGCTACGGCGAGATGGTGGCGCGCCGCCCCCGGCTCGTGCTGGTGTCCATCTCCGGTTTCGGACAGGACGGCCCCTACCGGGACTACCTGGCGCCGGACCTGGTGGCCAACGGCATGGGCGGGCTGCTCTTCATCAGCGGCGACCCCACTATGACGCCGTGCGTCCCGCCCGGCGGCCAGACCTACGTCTACACCAGTCTCTACTCCGCTTTCGGCACGCTGCTGGCGCTGTGGCAGCGCGAAGACAAGGGCCTGGGAGCCCACATCGACGCCTCGGTACAGGCCAGCATGGCGCTTCACGAGCACGTGGCCTTCACCTGGTCGTCCGAGAACCGGCTCATGAAGCGAGCCGGCAGCCAGCACCAGCACGTGGCCCCCGCCAACCTGTTCCCGTGCAAGGACGGCTGGATTTCGTTCTTTGCCACCCAGCGGCACTGGCCCATCTTCCTCGACATGTGGGAAGGGCATCCGACGGAGCTGGACGCCCCGGAACTCCTGGTCAACCTGAACCGGCGCGCGGCCGCGGACTGGCTGAACCCCATGGTGGCGTCGTACACCTCCCAGTACGGCAAGGAGGAGCTGTCCGTGCTGCTGCAGAAGCACGGCCTGCCGGCGCTCCCGGTGAACTCGCCACGGGACTTCATGGAAGACCCGCACATCGTGGAGCGGGGTTTCTTCGGCACGGTGTCGCACCCGGTGCTGGGCTCGTTCTCTCAGCCGGGGGTGCCGTTTCTGCTGGACGGGGAACGCCGTGGTCCACGGCCCGCGCCCATGCTGGGCCAGCACAACGCGGAGGTCCTTGGCGGGGAGCTCGGGTTGAGCGAGGAGGATATGGGGGTGTTGGCCGCGGAGGGAGTCATCTGATGCCCAGTCCCAACCGGATTCTCGAAGGCGTCCGCATTATCGCTTTCACCACCGGTTACGCCGGCCCCTATGCCGGCCGGCTGCTGGCGCAGTACGGCGCCGAGGTCATCAAGGTGGAGTCCTCCCCCGGCGGGCTCGACACCTTCCGGCACTACGGCGAGGCCGGCGACGTCAATGCCGCGCCGCGCTTCATCGAGTGCAACCTGGCCATCCGCTCCATCACGGTCAACGTCAAGCACGACGACGGCAAGCGGATCATCAAGGAGCTGGCGGCCAAGTCCAACGCGGTGCTGGTGAACTTCCGGCCCCAGGTGCTGGGCCGGCTCGGGCTCGGCGACGACGAGCTCCGGAAGGTGAACCCCTCCATCATCATCCTCAAGCTGCCGGGGCTGGGCGAGACCGGGCCCAAGAACTGGTACGGCACCTGGGGGTTCAACCTGAACGCCTTCAGCGGCATGACCTATCTGTGGAACCATCCCGGACAGGACCGCCCCATCGGCAGCCAGGGCGTGTATCCCGATCACCTGGGCTTCATCTCCGGCCCTACCATCATGATGGCCGCGCTCCTGCGCCAGCGCCTCACCGGCAAGGGCTCCATCATCGACGTTTCCCAGGGAGAAGTAACCGCCTATACCCTCGGGCCCAGCTACCTGGAGTCCAGCATCAACGGCGTCGACCCCGAGCCCCGGGGGAACCGGAGCCTGACCGCGGCTCCCCACGGCTGTTATCGCTGTCAGGGAGACGAGCGCTGGTGCGTGGTGTCGGTCAACAGCGATGACGAGTGGCGTCGCCTGTGCGGCGTCATGGGCAACGAGGCGCTGGCGGACGACAACCGTTTCCGGACCGGTGTTGAGAGGCGCCGGCATTCCGACGAGTTGGACGCCATCATGTCGGAATGGCTCGCGACCCAAACCGTCGAGGACGTCGCCCACCGCCTGCAGGCCGCCAGGGTCCCCGCCGGCGTGGTGCAGAACGGCACCGACCTCTGCAAGGACCCCCAACTCCGCCACCGGGACTATTTCCAGAACTACGACGAATCTCCCATCGGCCCCTTCGAGGTCCCCCGCGGCGGCCTCATCTTCAAGGGTATGCCCGAGGAGGAGATCCCGCTCACGCCAAACCTGGGCGAACACACCGAGCAGATCATGCGCGACGTGCTCGGCTACGACGAAGCCGCCATCGCCAAGTGGAAAGAGGAGGGGGTGCTGGCGTAGGGGCCCCGTCGTGGACGGGACTCACCGTCCCGGGAAGTGGCTGCGGCAAAACCAAAGACGCTACCGGACTCTCCGGGTCTTGAGAGGGAACACGGAGTGGCGTCGCAGTATATCAGGAGAAAGGATTGGGCGAGTATCGTGTTTTGGCGTCGCAAGAATAAGAAGTTGGACGAGCAGGTTGTGCTCTACCCGTGGGTGGCGTGGTCTGAACAAGACACGGAGAAGGCGAAGGAGACCATCAGGGACGTATTCGACAAGGAGCCGCCGGAGCTTGACAGCGGCGAGGCCAGCACGGTGTTGGTCATGATCCAGTCGAACCGTGATGAGGGCATGGCTGGAACACTCGTGGATGGGGCGATGGCCGAAACGCTCATGAAGGAGAAGGGCATCTCCATGGACCCGGATGCGCAGGACCCGTCGGGCCGGCTGCGCTATCCGGAGATCGTGCGGAAAATCGGCTTCTCCCAGGAAGTCATGGATGAGTTGAAGATAGGTTTTTGATCGCGCGGGCCACGAAGAACGCGTAGCCGTAGCAGTCCGAGTACGCCTTCCAGATGTCGATCTCGCGCTGGCACTGATCGGCCAACTCCTGGGCCTCGGGGCGATCGCGGTGCCGCGTTCGAAACGCCGTCACGTTCCGTTGAAGCGGACGGTAATAGTCATCCCACCACGCGGACCGCGGCAGCATGAAGTGTCCCACCGTCTCGTACCCGCACGCCTCGATGGCGGTCCGGACGGCCGCTGTATCGCGTATCGCGGGGTATTCCTGTTCCCAGAACGAGACGCATTCGTCCGGTGGGTCGGACGTGGTCCAGCAGACCTCGGTCAGGGCGACATGCCCTCCGCCCACAAGCAGGCGGCGCCAATCACGCAAGGCGTCCTCGACGCCGGCGATGTAGATGGCGCCTTCGCACCAGATCAGGTCGAACGAGGCGTCTGCGAAGTCGAGGCTTTGCATGTCGGCGACACGCGCCTCCACGCGCTCGGCGAGGCCGAGGCGGCGGGCTTCACGGTTCAGTTCGTCGACGAACGGCGGATGGTTGTCAATGGCGACGATGCGGGCAGGGGAGTTCCGCGCCAGGACCCGCGTCTGCCGGCCGGTTCCGCAGCCGACGTCGAGAATGCGGGTTTCGGGTCCGATGCCGGGAACGAGGGAGAGGGCCCGGAGCGTGCTGGCGGCATCGCCGGGTCCCTGTTGCGGCAGACCGCTGAACAACTCGAAGAACAGCGCCGTCGTCGTGTCTTCCGCCATAGTTGTTAACCCCTGATGGCCAAGGTCGCTTCGATGCGCCTTGTCTTTGCCGGAATGGTTGGATAGGCAGGGAGATCATGGCGCTGTTTCTGACCAACGAGGAAGTAGAGAAGCTGGTCACCGTCGAGGATGCCATCGAGGTGCTGGAGCCCACCTTCGCCGACCTCGGCGCGGGCCGGCTGTCGAGCCGTCCGCGTACGCTCAACTACACGGGTCTTGGTGACGGCGAGTTCTATCTCTACTCCTGCATGGATGCCTCGGTGCCGCGCTACGGCGTGCACCTGATACGGATGACATCGGAACATCTGTCGCGCAAGGTCGTGAAGGGTTTTCCCCGGCGTTACCAGATCCCCAACCCCGCCGGCAAGTTCTCGGGCCTGATCATCATGTTCAGCATCGAGGACCATGCGCCGCTGGCGATGTTCCAGGACGCCGTGCTCAACCGCACCATGATCGGCGCCACCAGCGGCATCGCCGCCAAGTATCTCAGCCGGGCCGACAGCGAGGTGATGGCGCTGCTCGGCGCCGGATGGCTGGCGCCGACCCAGGTGATCGGCCACTGCGCGGTCCGGCCGATCCGGGAGATCCGTGTTTACTGCCCCACGGAGGAGCACAAGCTCGGACTGTGCGAGGCCATGCAGGGGCGGGTATCCGCCAAGCTGATCCCGGTGGCCAGCACGGAGGAGGCGGTGGAGGGCGCCGACATCATCGCCTGCGCCACCAACTCCTATGAGCCGGTGTTCGACGGCGCCATGCTCAAGCCCGGCCACTACGTCGGCTCGCTTCAGGTCGGAGAGCTCGACGACCTCACCCACGAGACCGCCGACACCATCACCGCGCGAGCCCGCGAACCCGCCACCATCTGGCACATGAAGACCGGCGACGCACCGCCCGACCAGCTATGGCTGGAGCGCTGGAAGCCCCACTGGAACGACAAGCTCAAGTTCCTGGGCGAGATCGTTGAAGGCCTCGACCACGGACGCACCAGCGACGACGACATCACCCTGTTCGGTGGTGTCGGCACCGGCCCCTCCAGCGGGCTGGGGCTGCAATACATTCCCGCCTGGGTCGCCTACAAGCGGGCTCGTGAACAGGGCATCGGCTTCGAGATCCCGGCCGAGTTGTTCCTGCAGGACGTGCATCCGTAGAAACCGGAACGACGTCACCGCTTTCAAAAGTGACCCCAGCAGGTCCAAGAGGCAGGCATCTGTTGCCATTGTCGGGCTGCGTCGCCATCGAAAGGTGGAATGAGGAGGCGTTGCTGGAGTAGAATTGAACATGAGAGGATGATCTGGGAGGACGAGCGTATGACCCGGATGACCGGACCCGAAATTACCTCACAGGAAGCGCTGAATACCCTGCTGCGCGATACCTTGCCGCGTCAGGGTGCCTGGAATGACGAGGGCTACTTGTGGCTCACGGAC
>JAPOQB010000465.1 GCA_026710965.1 Deltaproteobacteria bacterium
CCTGTGGGCGTCCTCGTAGATCCCGAGAAGCTCCTCGAAGGACTCGCCGCGGTCCCGGCTCCTGAGGAGGCCCCCCACCTCCACGCTCACGTACACGGTGTCGGGGTCGTGCGGATCGAAGTTGATGTGCTTGGCGTGGGCGATGTGCGGCGGCACCGGGAACTTCCAGTTGGGCACGCTGGGCACCGACCGCAACCCCGGCAGCTCGGTCCAGTGCTCCCCCAGGTCGTCGCTGCAGAACAGATGCGCGGGCTCGGTGCCGGCGTAGAGCCGGGTGCGGCCGTTGCTGCATGACGAATTGATGCTGTAGACGTCCAGTTCGGTCAGCCCGTTCTCGCGCGCCTCCCAGGTGGCGCCGTGGTCGCCGCTTACGTGAAGCCCCGCGTGAAACGCGCCGACGAAAAACATGCCGCTCTCCGGTTCCTGGTGGATGGCGCTGATGTGCTTGTCCTCCAGCATGTGGCGGGCGACACGCCAGCCGCTGCCGCCGGAGCCGCGCTCCAGAACCGCGATGCCTTTGCGCGTCCCCACCCAGAGTTCGTCCGAGCGGGAGGGAGACGAATAGATGGTCGTTCCGCCGTGGGACAGTGCGATGCTCATGGCTGTGCCTCCTTCGAGAAATGGTTCCCGTTCGTGCCCCGGGGCAGACAGTCGTAGCCCGGCGCGGGGACCCTGTGTGTGAAAGCGATGCGGACGACGCGCAACCGTCCGCCTATGCAAGGCGGTACACCTTCGCTATGGTGGTGTCAAGCTTTGCCGGGCGGAGCCGGCGGGCGGGAACAGGAAGGCGCACGGCCACCCTGTGGCGTCCTTCCCGCGAATGCGGGAATCCAGGGGTGGGGCGGGGTAACGGAATGCAAGTCACACGGCTAAGGGTGATTTACGGGGTCCTCGGCGAGGGGAGCGAAAGCGTGGCGCGCGACCCCACCGGGTATCTGGGAATCGAGCAGGGCATCTACCGGCGGCACGGGCTGGAACTGTCCTGGGACCATGTGCAGGGCACGGACGAGCGCAATCAGGCGCTGGCGGACGGCGACGCCGACCTGTCCCTGGTCATCGGGCGGGCGTCACTCCAGCACTTCCTGCGCACGGGGGCTACGCGGCTCATCGGCTCGTGCATGAACAGCAGCCCCTACCTGCTCATGGCCCCGGCCGGGACACGCGAGCTTGCGCATCTCGGGGGCAAGGTGCTGGCATGCCGCCGCGTCATCGCCGAGACGGCGCCGCTGGCGGAGACGTTCCGCGGCGTGGCCCGCCTCGAACTGGGAGCGGATCTCGGCCTGGACACGGTGGACACCGATCAGCACGCGCTGGACCGGCTCGCGGCCGGGTCCGCCGGCGCCGCACTGTTGCCGCGTCCCTTCGACTTCGTCGCCCGGGAACGGGGCTTCCTGCCGGTCCCGGACTGGCCGGAGGTGGCGGAAGATCCCATGCCCATCACCGTCGAAACGATGGCGGCGCGACTGAGCGAGCGAGGCGGCGCTATCGCGGCGTTCCTGGCCGCGCACCGGGAGGCGATTCGCTACCTGCAGGGGCATCGGAGCGAGACCCTGGCGATGCTCGGGCGGGTGTTCGGCTATCCGCCCGATCTCGCGGCCGTGCTCTACGACGAATACCTCGGGTTGTTGGACCCGCGGCTGACCGTCGACCTGCCGCAAGTGGAGAAACTCGTGCGCCTGACCGCGCCCAGCGCGGGCGTGTCCGAGTTGGCGTCGCGCTGGCTCGCGCCGGGGGCCGCGAGCCTCGAACCGGCCGCCGCCGGCTCCCCATGAAACGCCGACCGGGGTTTTCACGCCGTTGCCTGCCGAAGCCATAGCCTTGATGGCGGCCTTCGCCTACGCGTCGGTTTCGGTCTCCTCCCGGCTCGGGCTTCAGTACTCCACGCCGCTCACCGCCACCTGCGTCGCCATGGCCGTGCGGATGACGCTCTTGTGGTGCGCGGTCCTGGCCACCGGCGGCGTTCCCGCCGTGGCCCGGCTGGCCCTGC
>JAPOQB010000730.1 GCA_026710965.1 Deltaproteobacteria bacterium
TGAGATAGTCGGTGCCGAGCTCGCGGAACCGCTCCAGGGATTGGCGCTTGGCAATCGTCCCCACCGAGAGCATCGCGATGACCGAGCCGATGCCTATCACGATCCCCACCAGCGCCAGCAGGCTGCGCTGCTTCGCGGCGTAGAGGCTGACAACCGCTTCCTTGACATTGGCCTTCAGCGCCACCGCGCGCTCCTCCTCCTGGCATTGGCGTGTCGGTCGCCAACGGCCGAGTGCGGCGGTCCCCCGCCCTCATGCAGCGGGCGCCGTCTCCTCGTGCAGCACGCCGTCGCCGATATGCGTGCGCCGCACGCACCGCCGTGCCACCTCCGGGTCGTGGGTGATGACGATGAGGGTCGTCCCCTCCTCTGCGTTGAGTTCGGCGAACAACTCCATGATGTCGCTCCCAGTGGCCGGGTCGAGCGCACCCGTCGGCTCGTCGGCCAGCACGATGGTCGGCGCCCCCACCAGCGCCCGGGCAATCGCCACCCGCTGCTGCTGCCCGCCGGACAGCTCGGTCGGCCGGTGCCCGGCCCGCTCCCCCATGCCGACCCGCTCCAGCGCCTCGCGGGCGCGGCGGTTCATCTCGGTACCGCCCGTCCCCGCGCGGTACGTCAGCGGAAGGCGCACGTTCTCCAGCGCCGTCAGGCGCGGCAGCAGGTTGAACGCCTGGAACACGAAGCCGATGCTGGCATTGCGGATGGCCGAGCGCCGCTTGTCCGTCATGGCCGAGACCTCGCGCCCGTCGAGCGAGTACGAGCCGCTGCTCGGCGAATCGAGCAGGCCGATGATGTTCATCAGCGTCGACTTGCCCGACCCCGACGCGCCCATGATGGCGACGAAGTCCCCTGGCTCCACTTCGAGGTCGACCCCGCGCAGCACCTCCACCGGCACAGGACCGACCACATAGGTCTTGCGCACGTCGCTCAGGCGAAGCATCTCGTTCGTTGCGTGCCGAGCCGGTCGCGACGACGACGCACGCGGCACCGCCGTCGCGACCGTTTCGCGCCCGGCCCCGTTCTAGTTAGGGTCCAACGTCGTCTTCAACGTCAACGTGGCCTTGGCCGTCTGGCCTTCGTCGTTGGTCATCGTCACCGTGGACTTGCTCGTCAGGGGGGTGGGATGCCCCAGCGCGACGTACGTGGCCAGGTCCGCGGCGGACTTCACCGTTACGTCGAGGACAGCCTCGGGCCAACCGAACTGAACCGATCTGTAATAGTTCGCCGCCGCAACGGAGTGAATCAGCCACCCGGTGAATCGCGGGTTGGTCCCCGTGTTGTCGAACACGTCCTTGAGGTAGATGTCGACCTGGGTGCCGGCAGGCGCGTCGATGGAATCGATCTCTTTGGCAGTTGGCCCAGATGTGCTCGGCTCCGAAGGCGTCGGGGTGGTGGCGGCCGTCCTTTCGTACGTCGTTTGGAATGTCAACGTGTTCGTGGCCGTCTGGCCCTCGTCGTTGGTCATCGTCACGCTGGCGCGGTCGGCGGAGATGCTGGTCAGAGCGCCGGCGGATGCCTTGAACGCGCCGATGCCGATCTTTGCCGTCGGTTCGGCGGGCGGCTCCTCTCCTCCGGACGCATCCTCTGCTTCGGACTCCTCGTCTTCCTCGTACGCCGTTTCGAATGTCACCGTACGCGTGCCCGTCCCGCCCTCGTCATTGATCATCGTCACCGTCGCCGTGACCCTGATGGGGCTCGCCGGCAGCGAATCCATCGCTGGTCCTTAAACCTTTGAATATATCAGACTTTAAATAACATATGTGTGTCGATATTGGCCAAAATAGTGGCCGTATCATAACTTTTGGGTCGAATTCGTCCTGTGACGGCCGAACCGCACGGCCGTCCGGCACGGTCGAGTGACGTTCCGGCCCGCGTCCTGTGTCGGGTCCGCGAAGGAGGAACCAGTGACCGACACCGCCGGACCCGAGCGCGAGATCGAGGCGCTGCGCGCACGCAATTCCGCGCTCACCGGGGCCATCCTGCGCGCCGCGCCGGCAAATTTGCGGAACAGCTGGGGCAGCAGGTCGGGCGCGATATACGCCTCGGTCCTTTTCGTCCTCGGAATGGCGGACCGACTGGGAGGCTTGGCGGACGCCGCGTGTGATCCGATCGGACTAAGCCTCGAAGAAGAGCGCCTGCCCCGCCGCATCCGCACGCCGCGGGCCAAGTAGTCTGGTGCCGACCATGGAACGTGAGATCTTCGTCTTCATGGATCTGGCCGGAGAGAGCCTTCCCGTGGGGCGGCTTTGGGCGCGCACGCGGCCCGCTCCGGCATTACCTCGGATCAGATCGAACGCATGGCCAGCGCCTTCGATCACGAGGATCTAAAAGCAGTGACGTGAAACCGGGCGTTCGGCGAGGTGACCCAAGAAAGGCCGTCCCTGAACGTCCGGGGCTGATGCAAGGGAATAGCCGTTAGGATTGAGAGGCCAGCACGCCTTTTCCGCACCTTTGGACGAGGTGTAGGTCAAACTCTCGACACCCCGCCCCCGGCGGGTTGCGACTTGCCCGGGATCCATTCCATGTCCTTGCGCGCCCCTTCGGCCTTGACGGTGAAGCGGGCCTTGCCGAGCTTTTCGATGTCGATCTCCAGGGTGTCGCCGTTGTTCATGGGGCCGAGGCCGACGTGGTAGGTGCCGGTGGCGATGACGTCGCCGGGCTGGAGCTGGATGAACCGTGACAACCAGGCGACGAGCTCGGGGATTTTGTGGGCCATGTGGCGGGTGTTGTAGTCCTGCCGGGCCTCGCCGCCGACCCAGGACTTGACGGTGAGGTCGTGGGGGTCGGGGACCTCGTCGGCGGTGGTAATCCAGGGGCCGCAGGGGCTGTGGGTGCCCTGTCCCTTGGGCAGAAATTGGGTCCGCCGCACCATGCCGCGGTTCGAGATGTCGAAGAACGGGACGTAGCCGAAGACGGCGTCCAGGGCGTCGGACTCGGGGATGTTCTTGCCGCACGGACCCATGACGAAGGCCAACTCGGCCTCGGGCTGGGTCACCACCACCGCCGGGATGTCCGTCAACTCCACCTCGCCTTCCGGCCCCAGGAGCTCGGGGGCCTTGTAGAAGAACTCGATGGGCAGGGTGTCGGGGGTGCGTTCCGGGGAATCCAGGTAGTTGACGAACGCCGCCAGGCACTTGCTCGGCCGGGGAATGGGCGCCAGCAGCTTGACCACGCTCAGCGGAAAGCCCGAGCCCTCGCGGCACAGCCGGTCGAACTCCTTCCGGTAGTCGTCGAAGTTGGCGATGACCTCCTCCATCACCCGCTGGGGGCCTTTCTCCACCCGGTACTGGATGATGCCGCTCACGTCCACCACGTTGGCGCCGTTCTTGAGGACGCCGATGCGATCGTCATTGAAACGAAGAATCTTCACGCGAAATGCTCCTTGTGCTACCGAAAGAACGCGCCGATGCCCGCCAGGGGCGACCGCCGGTCGCCCCTACAATCGGTTTCCCGAGCGGGCGGTTAGTCGTTCACCGGTTCCAGCCAGAGGTCCACCAGCGCCAGCCGCCCTTCCTTGGCGGCCTGCAGCCCCCGCTCGAGCGCCGGCTTGACCTCGGCGGGGCTCTGCACCCGCTCGCCGAAGCCGTCGAACGCCCGGGCGATGGCGGCGTAGTCGGGCGCGGGGGCGATGGACGTGCCCACGAACTGGTTGGTGCTCACAGCCCAGCCATCGGGATAGTACTCCGGGATACCGCGCTTCATGGACTTGTAGCCGTGGTTGTTCATCAGCACGATGAGGATCGGCATGCGGAATTCCTGGGCGAACCCGAAGCCCGCGATGCCGGGATTGTAGTTGAACGTGCCGTCGCCGATAACCAGCACCACCGGCTTGTCCGGGTGCGCGGCCTTGACCCCGAGGGCGGTCCCAAGGCCGGTGCCGAGGCCGCCGATGCAGCCGCTGAAGAAGTTGCCGGGTTTGACCCGGTTCAGATGCTGATGCACCGCCAGGCGGTGGGTTATGGTCTCTTCCACCAGGTAGACGTCATCGGGAAGCACCTGGTTGAGCTGGTGAATGACCCAGTTCGTGTCCATGGGCTCTTTCGATCCGAGGCTCTGGGCCTGCTCGGCCCACGCGGCACGTCGCGCCGCGCCCTTCTCTCGCAACTTTGCCCGACGCTCCGCACCCGCGGCCGCGTCCTCCACGCCATCCTTCCGGAGTCGTTCCAGCAGGGCACTCAAGGATGCTTCCAGTTCTCCCGCGATGCTCAGATCCACCTGAACTCCCCAGTAGGGCAGGTTCATGTGCAACGGCTCCTCATCGAGCGCCACCACCTTGGCGTCCTGCGCCGCCGAGGCCGGATGCCACGGCTGGGTCGCGCCGATGAGACAGACGACGTCCGCGTCGGCCATGAACTCCCCGGGCTCGAAGCCTCCGTGCAGCTCGTGGTCCCGCGGAAAGTTGAAGTAGCCGCTGCTCCGGGTCTCCACCACGGGAGCGTTGAGCAGCTCCGCGAGCTCCACCATGCGGTCAACGATGCCGGTGTTCTTGCCGGCGTTCTCGCTCACGATCACCGGGTTCCGTGCCGTCCGGAGCAGGCTCGCCAGCTCGTCGATTCCCTTGGGGTCCGGGCTCGGCATGGAAGGCATGGACACCTTCAAGGGTGCCTCCCGCGTCACCTTGTCAAACAGGTACTCGATGGGCAGCGAGGCGAATACCGGCCCCCGGGGCGAGCTCATGGCCATCTGGCAGGCGCGCTGGATGGTGGAGACCAGGACGTGCTTGTCGTTGACCCCGAAGCTCCACTTCACGCACCGGTCCACCAGCCGGGCGGGGCCGCCCACGTCCGAGAGGAAGCGCATCCACTGGCCGCCGGGATCGGGGCCGTCATCCTCGCCAAAGGCGATGGACTCGCCGGTGAAGACCACCATGGGCACCTGCTCGTGGAGTGCCCCGCGCAGGGCCATGGAGCCGTGAAGCGCACCGACGGTCGTATGGATCATGACCGCCGGCAGCTTGCCGGTGGACTTGGCGTAGCCGCTGGCCATGGCCAGCGCCACTTCCTCGTGTCTCGAGCTCAGGTAAACCGGCATGCTTTCGTCGGGCTTGGCCAGGGCCTCCCATACCGGCGACCACTCCGAGCCCGGCGATGCGAAGATCCGCTCCACGCCCATGCCGGACAGCACCCGCAAAAACGCCTCGGCACCCGTGAGTCCATTGACTTCGATCATGTTCCATTCCTCCGTTACAAGATAA
>JAPOQB010000736.1 GCA_026710965.1 Deltaproteobacteria bacterium
AGAGGCAACCAAAATCGCCGAGAAAGAGTTCAGAGCCGAGGGCACACCCAGCTACACCGACCTGCGGGAGTGGCTGGAGATCGTGGAGGCCTTCGGGCAGTTGAAGAAGGTCGACGGGGTCGACTGGAACCTGGAGATGGGAACCCTGTCGGAACTCATCGCCCAGGGGAGCAAGGGACCGGTGCCCGCCGTGCTTTATGACAAGATCAAGGACTACCCCGAGGGTTTCCGGGTGCTGTTCGCGCAGAACGCGTCGTTCAAGCGCATGGCGCTGGCGCTGGGCCTGCCCCTCGACTACACCGACCTGGACCTCGTGCGGGCCACCCGTACGAAGATCTCGCAGCACAATCCGATTCCGCACCGGGTGGTGGAAACCGGCCCGGTGATGGAGAACGTGCTCAAGGGTGAAGACATCAACCTGCTGAAGTTCCCGGTTCCCTTTATTCACGAGCTGGACGGCGGACGCTATGTCGGCACCGGCTGCCTGGTGGTCACCAAGGACCCGGACGAGGGTTGGGTCAACTTCGGCACCTACCGCGGCATGGTCCAGGACGAGAAGAGCATGAACGTCTACATCTCGCCCGGAAAGCACGGCCGCATCCAGCGTGACAAGTGGTTCGACCGGGGCGAGAAGTGCCCGGTAATCGTGTGTGTCGGCCAGGATCCTGTGCTGTTCATGGTGTCCGGTAACGAGGTGGACTACGGCGTATCCGAGTACGACTACGCCGGCGGCCTCAAGGGGCACCCCATCGATGTCATCAACGGTGAGGTCACGGGGCTGCCGTTCCCGGCCCACGCCGAGATCGTCATCGAAGGATTCATGGACCCCGACGAGCGGAAGACCGAAGGACCGTTCGGCGAGTGGACCGGCTACTACGCCAGCAACAGCCGCCCGGAGCCGTTGATCCGCGTCCAGCGCATCTATCACCGCAACGACCCGATCCTCACCGCGGCCCGGCCCGGGCGTCCGCCTTCGGATTACTCCATCGCCAAGTGCATGGTGAAGGCCGCCCTCATCTGGGACCAGGTGGAGAAGGCCGGTGTGCCCGACGTCAAGGGCGTGTGGTGCCACGAGGCCGGCGGCGGCCGTCTGCTGAACATCATCTCCATCAAGCAGCGCTATCCGGGTCACGCGCGTCAGGCCGGCATGGTGGCCTCGCAGGTGCACGCCGGCGCCTATCTCGGCCGCTACGTCATCGTGGTGGACGAGGACATCGACCCCACCAAGACCTTCGACGTGCTGTGGGCCCTGGCCACCCGTTCCGATCCCGTGGACTCCATCGACATCCTGCGCCGCTGCTGGAGCGGCCCGCTGGATCCGCGCATCGAGCCCGGCAAGAAGGGCTTCAACTCCCGCGCCATCATCGACGCCACCCGGCCCTTCGAGTGGATGAAGGACTTTCCGCCCGTGGCCGAGTCGACACCCGAGCTGAAGAAGCAGGTGTTCGACAAGTGGCGCCACGTGATCGAAGGCTAGACTTCGTTTCGACTCTGGAACAAAGGGCCGGGGGCATACGCTCCCGGCCCTTTTCTTTGATCGATGGTCACCGAAAGGATAAGCGTCGCCCTAGTGGGGGCGTGTAGCAAACCCGGTTGACTTTGCTGAGACGTCCGGTAAAGAAATAGGATTGTAGGAGCAGAAAGCCACCGAAAAACAGCCGTGCCTGTCATGACTAACGAAGTTCTTGCTTTCGCCGCCCTGACCGTCGGTATCGCGATTCTGGCGTTCTTGTGGAATCTTCACTGGGACGTCGCGAATCTACGCGAACGGATGGCTCGCCTTGAGGGTCTGCTGGAGGGATTCACCCAGACAGGCAAGCCCCCACCGCCCCAACCGTAAGACACACACCACGCACCCTGGGTGCTCTGAGCGAGACCTCCCCGGCCCGGTGCAGCGGGCGATTTCCGCAATCGCAGCAATCCGTTAGGCCCTACAGGTCTCTCGCCGCAGGCTCCCGTGCCGGCCGCATCTCCTTCCCCAAACTGCCGCCGCCGTTCCCTCGGAACGCGGCGGCTCCGAGGGAACGGAAAGGAGATGGCGCCATGCGCATCCATGCCAACATCAACGAACGGACGGTACGCCGCAATTTTTTGGAGCCGAAGCACCGCAAGCATCCGCTGACGATCATCGACCATAGCCTTCCGGCCTTCAGCCTCAGGATTGTCGCCGTCGACACCCGGACCTTTTCGTCCGCGTGAAGCGCAGGCTGAATGTCGACAAACTGCGCCTCGGCATGGCGGCGGAACTGACCGCCGACGAGGCGCGCGCAATGGCCATTGCCGAGATTGAGGCTGCTGAAGCCGAGTGCAGGACCGGCCCCCTGTTCCGCTATTTCGCCGACGAGTTCATGCGACGCCAAGGGTCGCGCTGGAAGCCCGCCACGCGGATCAACAGCCAACGGGAGACAGATCCATGTCCGAAAACAACAACATCCGACGCTCGACCATCGCACAGCTGAACGACCAGGTCCGCAAGCATGTCGGGCTGTCGAGCTTCCACTTCCACGCAACCAACCCGCATCGCGTCGTGATGACCGCTGGCATCAGCGCTCTGCCGTCGGAGGACCAGGTCGCGACTTGGAAGCGGATTCGCGCCTTTGACGCCGTCACCGCCGACAACGATCCTCACGGCGATCACGACTTCGGGGCCATCGAGCATGGCGGCAAACGATCTATTGGAAGATCAACTACTACGGCGGCGCGCTGGAATACG
>JAPOQB010000198.1 GCA_026710965.1 Deltaproteobacteria bacterium
TCCAGGGGCCAGACCGTCGCGGATGTGGACGATTCGCGGGCAGTGGACTTGGAGTTGGAGGCCGGCGAGATCTCGTTCCATAGCGAGACCGTCATTCACGGCTCCAATCCCAACGAGTCGGACGACCGGCGGCTCGGCTACTCCATCCACTTCATCGCTCCGCACGTCCACCAGACGCTGTTCGACCACGCCAGCGCGGCGCTGCTGCGGGGCGCCGACACCCACGGCTACTGGGAGCCCGAGCCGATGGCGCAGCGGGACTTCGACCCGGACTGCCTGGCCGCCCTCGACAGGAACCACCAGCAGTACAAGGCCAACAAGCAAGGGGCATGATCCCGAACCCCTCACGGGAGAGAGCCCTTGCAATTCCCTGCAACGGGCCACGGCAAGCTCGACACGATTCGAGAGAGGATACCATAAGTGCCTGAAAAAATGTTGGAAAACAAGGTCGTCATCATCACCGGAGGCGCTGGCGGCATGGGCACGATCATGACCCTGGCGCTGCTTGAGGACGGTGCCCGGGTGGCCGTGGTCGACAACCAGGAGGAACGGGTCCAGGCCATGGCCCGGAGCACCGCGGGTGTGGCCGATGAAGGAGCGCTGATCACCCTTACCGCCGATATCACCCAGGCCGATGAATGCGAGCGGGTGACCACGGCGGTGTTGGACCGGTTCGGGCGGGTGGACGCTTTGGTCAATGCCGCCGGCATCGGCATGCAGACCGTACGCGCCAACTACATGAGCGAGCCGGTGCGCTTCTGGGAAGTGGAGCCCGACCGCTGGCAGGCGGTGATGGACGTCAACTGGAAGGGTGCCTTTCTGATGGCCCGGGCCGTCACCCCGCACTTGGTGGAGCAAGGTTCCGGCCGCATCGTGAACGTCACCACCAGCCTCGACACCATGTTCCGCGGCGCCTACACCCCCTACGGCATGTCCAAGGCCGCCCTGGAGGCCGCCTCCGCGAGTTGGGCCAAGGACCTGGAAGACACCGGCGTCACCGTCAACGTGCTGGTGCCCGGCGGCCCCACCAACACGGGCTTCATCCCCGACAGCGCGCCCTTCGACCGCAGCAAGCTGGTGCAGCCCGAGGTCATGGCCGCGCCGGTCCGTTGGCTCGTCTCCGACGCGTCCCAGAGCATTACCGGCTGCCGCTTCGTGGGCAACGACTGGGATACGTCGCTGGAGCCCGACGAAGCCGCCAAGGCCGTCTGCCGCCCCGCGGCCTGGCAGGACCTGTCCTCGCAGGCGGCATGGCCGGACCGGGAATAGCCTTCGCTTCGATCATTCGCCCCCCCTCCGCCCTTTCGTAACAAGACCGCTGCCCCCGTTTTCAACACATCTCCCACCAGAGTCTCCTTGCAGGTCACCGTCCCGTTTTCCTGTTGCCGTCCCACGCCGCTTTTGATAAGGGTCGGCTCACACATCGGCCTGACGCGACTTCTTTGTTTGAGTTTGGGTTGCTGACGAATTCGACGGCATGGCGAGTCAACGTTCGGAACAGGAGGGACCACCGATGGCGGAATCGACGGAGACCAAGGGAACGAAAACCGGCGGGATCAACCGGCGCACCTTCATCGGCGGCAGCGTGGCCGCCGGCGCGATGATATTGGGAGCGCCCTACATCGCATCCAAAGCCCGGGCCAAGACCAAGACCATCTACATCAACACCTGGGGCGGCAGTTGGGGCAAGGCGGAGGCCGAGGCCTATTACAAGCCCTATGAGAAAGCCACCGGCGTTGCCGTGAAGCCGATCACGCCGATCGCCTTCGCCAAGATGAAAGCGCAGGTCCAGAGCGGCCACTACGAGTGGAGCGTGCTCGGCATCGGGCGGTCCGACTCCATCCGGGCGCTCAACGACAACCTGCTGGAACACATCCACTACGATATTATCCGCCTGACCGACTATCCGTCCGGCACTATCGGATACAACGGCATCTCGCGTCATTCCGTCTCCACCAACCTGGTCTACAACAAGAAGAAGTTTCCCAACGGCGGCCCCCAGTCCTGGGCCGACTACTGGAACGTGGAGAAGTTTCCCGGCAACCGGGGGGCCTACAGCGACGTTGCCCGGATGGCTCCCTTCGCGCTTCTGGCCGACGGCGTGCCCAAGGACAAGCTCTATCCGCTGGACGTCGACCGGGCCTTCAAGAAGCTCGATGAACTCAAGCCTCACGTCAAGGTGTGGTGGAAACGCGGCTCCCAGTCCGTGCAGCTCGTGCGCGACGGCGAAGTCGACATGATGCCCATGTGGAACACGCGCGCCGGCGTCGCGGTGGAGCAGGGAGTGCCCATTGAGGTGGTATGGAACCAGGCCCACGCACGCCGGTCCAACTGGGTGGTGGCGCGCGGCGCACCCAACGCGGCGGAGGCCTGGCGCTTCGCCCAGTTCTGCCTCCAGCCGCAGCACCTTGGAGTGTTCTGCCGCATGATGAACACCGGTCCGTGGCTCACCGCGGCCTACGAGTACATCGACGAGAAGAAGGCGCGGATGATGCCCACGTGGAAGGACAACCTGCCGCTCACCTATCAGCCTGATCCGCTGTGGGTAGGAACCAACCTGAATGCGCTGACCAAGCGCTTCAACCAGTGGCTCGCCACCTGAGATCGGAGGCCGGCAGCCTGTCCGGGTAACATGCCCGTACAGGCTGCCCATACAATCGACCTGCGCGGATGAATGCGACTTCCGTAAGGCCCGCGGACACCCACGCCGGCAAGAAGGCGTTCAAGCCGTGGCGCTCGCGCGCGAACCTTTCGGCCTGGACGCTATCCGCGCCAGCGGTCCTGTTCATTGCCGTCCTGTTCGTCTACCCGCTGCTGGACATCATCGTCATCAGCTTCACCGACCCGACGCTGTCGCTCGTCAACTACCGGGAGTTCTTCTCGTCGGCGCTCTACTCCCGTGTGCTCGGGAACACCTTCTGGTTCGCTTTTTTGGTGACGGTGATCTGCCTGGCCCTCGGCTATCCGTTGGCCTACGTGATTGTCCGGTACGGCGGCACGCTGGGATTCGTCCTGCTGCTGGTGGTGGCCATGAGCTTCTGGACCAGCTTTCTCGTGCGCACGTACTCGTGGCTGGTGATCCTCGGCAACAAGGGGCCGGTGACCAAGCTGCTCGCCTGGGTGGGCTTCGACCCGGTGCCGCAGATCCTGTTCAACAGCTTCGCCACGACCCTGGGCATGGTGCACATCCTGATCCCCTACATGATCATGTCGATCTACGCCGCCATGCAAAAGATCGACCCCAACCACCTGCGCGCGGCGGCAAGTCTGGGAGCCACCCCGTTCCAGGGGTTCCGCACGGTGTTTTTCCCCTTGAGCCTGCCCGGCGTGGTGAACGGCTGCACGCTGGTCTTCATCATCTGCCTCGGCTTCTACGTCACGCCCGTGCTGCTCGGCGGACCGCGGGATCAGATGATCGCGGGGCTCATCGGCCAACAGATCGAAGAATTGCTGGAATGGGGCTTCGCCTCGGCCATGGCGGCGGTGCTGCTAGCCACGACCATGGTGCTCCTGGCCATCTACAACCGGCTGGTAGGCCTGGACAAGCTGTGGGGATGAGCGCGTCATGATGTTCATGAAAGCCCTGGCCATCGCCATCGGCGCCTTTATCGCCGCGCCGATGTTCATCGTCATTCCCATGTCGCTCAGCGACTCGCCCTCTTTCGCGTTCCCGCCCACCGGCTACTGGCTCGGGTACTACCGGGCCTATTTCACCAACGAGCTGTGGACGACTCCGACCATCAACAGCGCCATCATCGCCACCGCCACCATGTTCGTCACCATGGCGCTGGTGGTGCCGGCATCCTTCGCCCTGGTGCGCTTCAGGTTCCTCGGCCGCGGGCTGGTGAACTTCCTGCTCATCATGCCGCTCATGGTGCCGCACATCGTCCTGGCGCTGGGCTACTACGCCATCTTCAGTCCGGTGGGTCTCACCAACAGCCACATCGGGGTCATCATCGCCCATACCTGCGTGTCCGTGCCGGTGGCCTTTCTGATCGTCTCCGCCACGCTCAAGGGCTTCGACCGCAACCTCGAGCGCGCCGCCATGAGCTCCGGCGCCGGACCGCTCCGAACCTTCTTCCACGTGACTCTGCCGGTGCTGCGGCCGGGGTTTCTGGTGGCGGCGCTGTTCGCCTTCATCCACTCGTTCGACGAGACCGTCATCGCCATTTTCATCGCCGGGCGCGACGCTTCCACCCTGCCCCGCAAGATGTACGAGAGCGTGCGGCTGGAGGCCGACCCGGTGCTGGCGGTGGTCTCGACGCTGCTGTTCACCCTGGTGCTGATGGGCACCGTGATTGCCGCGGTGACGCGAAAGAGCCCTGTTCATGCCACTTGAGCGGCTCCTCAAGCCGGCCTCCATCGCGGTCTACGGCGCCAGCGAGAACCGCGGCCCCGGCCGGCGCATTCTGGAGATGCTCGACAGGATGGGCTACGGCGGCGCCGTCTATCCCATCAATCCGCGATACGAGACGGTGCTGGGGAAGCGCTGTTACCGGGGCCTCGAGGAAATCCCCGAGGGCATCGACGCCATCGTCTTCTGCGTCAACCGCCGGCTCGTGACCGAGCCCTTCCAGCTCGCCGCGGCCCGGGGCTACGGCGGCGCGGTGGTGCTGGACAGCGGTTTCGCCGAGTTGGGCGAGGAGGGCCGGAAGCGCCAGGAAGAGCTGGCGGCGGCGGCGCGCGCGGCCGGCATGGCGGTCTGCGGCCCTAACTGCATGGGCGTGCTGAGTCCGCACCACCGGACCAGTCTCTACACCTCCAACCTGCTTCACCCCGAGAAGCTGCCCGGCAATGTCGCCATCGTCACCCAGAGCGGCTCCATCGCCATCGGGCTCCTGACCGACTGCCGGCGGTTCGGCTTCAGCCACGTGGTCTCCACCGGCAACGAGGCGGTGACCACCACCGCCGAGTTCATCGACCACCTGGCCGACGACCCCCACACCCGGGTGATCGCCACCTTCACCGAGACCATCCGCGACCCGGAACGCTACGTCGCCGCCCTGGACAAGGCCGCGGACCGCGGCAAACCCGTGGTGGTGCTCAAGGTCGGGCGCAACGCCCGCACCCGCCGGGCCATCACCAGCCACACCGGCGGTCTCGCCGGCGAGGCCCGGGTCTTCTCGGAGGTCCTCAAGCGCCACCGGGCCATCGAGGTCGGCGACATGGACGAACTGACCGAAGTGCTGGCGTGCTGTCAGGGCGAGCGCTGGCCCACGGGCCGGAAGCTCGGCGTGCTCACGGCTTCCGGGGGCCAGGCGGAGCTGATCCTGGATGTCGCCGGAGCCTCGGGTCTGTCCCTGCCGCCGCTCTCGGAGGACGGCCTCCGGGAGGCACGGCGCATCATCGGTTCGATTACGGGCGACGGCAACCCCCTGGACGCCTGGGGCGACGGCAACTTCGACGTGAACATCCCTCACGGGCTGAAGGTGCTGGAGGACGAGCCCGACGTGGACTCCATCGTCATGGTGAGCGACAGCCGCGACGATTCACCGATGCTCCCCACCCGGTACACCCAGTATCTGGCCGAAACCGCCCGGCGCACCGCCAAGCCGTGTTATTTCATGAACACCCGGCCGGGCCTCTTTCGGCAGGAGTTCGCCGACGCGCTACGCTTGGCGGGCGTCCCGACCATCGGAGGGGCGCGGCAGGGTCTGGGCGCCGTCGACCGGCTGGCGCGCTGGTCCATGCCTGGTTTCGACCCTCTGCCGGAGCCGCCGCCGGCTGCCCGCGTCGCCGGTTGGCTGGGCAACGGGA
>JAPOQB010000706.1 GCA_026710965.1 Deltaproteobacteria bacterium
ACGCCCCTCGCTCATTCCCTCCGTCGTGGCCGGGGTGGTCTCGTTGCTCTTTTTTCATCAATGGGCCAAACTCCCGGGCGTCGAACCATCGAACCAGCCAACAGGAGCAACCATGGATCTCAAGGTCGTAGGGCAACCGATTGGGCGCGTGGAGGGTCCGGACAAGGTTTCGGGCAAGATGGCGTATACGGCCGACGTGCCGGTGCCCGAAGCGCTGTGGGGCAAGTGCCTGCGCAGCACCATGCCGCACGCCCGGCTGACGCGCGTGGACGCCTCCCGGGCGCGGCGGGTGCCGGGGGTCCGGGCGGTGCTGACGGGCGCGGACGTGCCCGATTTCCGCGTGGGCGTGAGCCTTCAGGACCTGCCGGTGCTGGCGCGCGACAAGGTCCGCTTCATCGGCGACAAGATCGCCGCGGTGGCCGCCGACACGCTGGACGCGGCCGAGGAGGCGCTGGCGCTCATCGAGGTGGAGTACGAGGAACTGCCCGCCGTGGCCGACATCGCCGAAGCCATGGCCGACGGCGCCCCGGCGATTCACGAGCAGCTCGCCGGCTACGCCGGCGTGCCCGGCCGTCCGGAACACCAGCCCAACGTCCTTTCCCTCAAGGAGCACACCGCCGGCGACGCCGCGCGGGGGATGGCGGACGCCGAGGTGGTCATCGAGCACACCTTCCGCACGCCCGGGGTGCACCAGGTGTACCTCGAACCCCACGCCACGGTGGTGTCGGCGGCGGACGCCGGGCGCATCGAGGTGTGGGCGTCGTGCAAGGCGCCGTTCCGGCTCAAGCAGATGCTGGCCGAGCAACTGGAGCTGGAAGAGGAGAACATCCACGTCCATGGCGTGGCCCTGGGCGGCGATTTCGGCGGCAAGGGCTCCCAGATGGACGTGCCGGTCTGCTACTACCTCTCCCGGGCCGCGGGGCGTCCGGTCAAGATGGTGATGAACTACACCGAGGAGCTCATGGCCGGCGACCCGCGCCATCCCTCGGTGATGCGCGTCAAGCTCGGAGCCAAACAGGACGGAACCCTGGTGGCCCTGGACAGCGACATCTACTTCGACAGCGGCGCCTACTCCGGCTTCAAGCCCTCGGAGATCGACGGCACCTTCATCGTCAACGCCTACCGCATCGCCCACTACGCCATCCGTACCTGCAACGTCTACACCAACGGCGTGCCCGGCGGTTACATGAAGTCGCCGGGACAGCCGCAGACGGTGTTCGCCATCGAGTCCTTGCTGGACATGCTGGCGCGGAAGCTCGGCATGGACCCGGTGGCGCTGCGGCTCAAGAACCTGATGCAGGACGGCGACGAGCTGCCCAACAAGCGCGGCATGCAGAAGATCCGCTGCCGCGAGACCGTCGAAGCCGCATTGGCGGCGGCGGGATGGGACACCGAGCCCGCCGGCCCGGACACCGGCAGGGGCATGGCCCTGTCCTTCCGCCACACCGGCGGCAGCGGCACGGTCAATCTGGAGATTACTTGCGACGCTGGCGGCGAGGTCACGGTGCTCACCGCCATTCCGGACATCGGCACCGGCACCCACACGCTGTTGCGCCAGATCACCGCGGAGATCCTGACCCTGCCGGCGGAACGGGTGCAGGTGGCGCGGGGCGACACGGACACCTTCGACACCGACGCCGAGCCCGGCGGCAGCAAGATCACCGCCATGGTGGGGCGCGGCCTGGTGGAGGCGGTGGAGGAGCTGCGGGAGAAGATGACCGAAGCCGCCGCCGGCGCCCTCGGCAGCAAACCCGACGCGGTGACGCTGGCGGACGGCCGCTTCACCGCCGGCGACGCGTCCCTGGCCTTCGCGGACGTGGCCGGGAAGCTCATCGCCGAGGAGCAGGCGCTGTCGGTGCGCAAGTCCTACCGGCCCGAACGCTCGCCGGTGCCGGCCTTCTTCGTGCAGGTGGCGGAGGTCGCGGTGGACCGGGAGACCGGCACCGTGGACGTGAAGAAGGTGGTGACGGCCCACGACGTGGGCACCATCATCAACCCCATAGGCCACCAGGGACAGATCGACGGCGGCTTCGTGCAGGGCCTGGGCTACGCGGTGATGGAGGAGATGGTCAAGGACGGCCCCCGGGTCACCACCTTGAATCTCGGCGACTACTGCGTGCCGTGCGTGAAGGACCTGCCGCCCCTGGAGACCGTCCTGGTGGAGGACCAGACCGGACCCGGCCCCTACAACGCCAAGGCCATCGGGGAAATGAGCATCGTACCCACGGCGCCCGCCATCGCCAATGCCGTGGAGGCGGCCGTGGACGTGCGCATCGCCGACCTCCCCATCACCGCGGAAAAGGTATTCAACGCCTTGAACGAGGGGTGACCCGTCCACGCCCGTGAAGGGGCGGCGCGCCGCCCCGTTATTTCTTGGGCCACGCCTTGATCCGGTCTTCCGCGCGCAGTTTGCCCTTGTCGTAGGTGTCCCAGTGGACGAAATCGGCCACCGGCCGGCGCGGCTTCGCCTTGGGCCAGGCCCGGGCTCGGCCCACGGGGACCACCCACAGAAGGCGCAACGCCTTCGGAACGTTGAACAGCGTCCGCAGCTCCGGCTCCACCTCCTTGCGTACGGAGACCCACACCGTGCCGAAGCCCATGCTAGCCGCCGCCAGCATCATGTGCTCCACCGCGTTGGCCACATTGGCCTGGAACAGCTTCTCCCGGTCGGCCGGCTGGCGCGTGGTGAGATACACCCGTTTGGTGCGCGCATCCCCGCACGCCAGGATCAGCGCGCTCACGTCGCCCACGTAGTCCTTCTTGAGTCCCTTGTAGTGCACCGGATCTTCCAGCTTGCGCTGGTTCCACTCGTCGGCGTAGATCTGCCGGACCCGCTTCATTTTCGCCCGGTCCCGCGTCACCACGAACTCCCAGGGCTGGCTGTTGGCGCCGGAGGGGGCCAGCCGCGCGGCCTCGAACATGAGCTCGAGCTGCTCATCGGTGATCCGTCCGCTCTTGTAGACCCGTACGCTGCGCCGGGTCGCCATCACCTCCATCAGTTGCTCTGCCTCCACGGTATTCTCCTTCCGGTGAGTCCCTTTGCAGCCGGTGTCCGGACTGCTCAAGATGGCATCCTTTTCCACCCTGTGGTAGTTCTCCGCAGTTGAATGGTCAACGTTGTAGGCATTGTTGCAAAGTACGGGGAGGAGAAAGCCGAGAAGCTCATGAGGACCACCATACCATGGCTCGAGGGCCGTGGTATGGAGGTGCTGGTGGAAGCCGAGTTCGGCACCACCGGCGGCCGGGTCGCGCACAAGGCGGAGATGGCCGAGCGGGCCGACCTCGTCATCGTCCTGGGGGGCGACGGCACGCTGCTGAGCATTGCCCGTCTCGTGGAACGATCCGAGGTACCCATCGTCGGCGTGAATCTGGGAGGCCTGGGCTTCATCACCGAAATCGCCGCGGACGAGCTCGAGGAGGTCCTCACCAGCACGATCTCGGAAAACTACACCATCGAGAAGCGCATGACCCTGAGCGTGAGCATCACCGGCAAGGACGGCGTGCGGAACCTCAGGATACTGAACGACGCGGTCATCACCAAGGGCGCCCGATCCAAGATCATCGACCTGGAAACCTACGTGGGCAGCGATTACCTGTGCACGTACCGGGCGGACGGCCTGATCATCTCCACGCCCACGGGCTCGACGGCCTACTCGCTCGCGGCCGGGGGCCCGATTCTGCATCCGGCCATGGGGGCGATTATCCTCTGCCCCATCTGCCCGCACACGCTCACCACCAACCGTCCCATCGTCATCGCCAGCGATGCCAGGATCCGCTCGACCCTGCGGTCCGCCGGTGACACCGTCGTGCTGATTCCGGACGGCCAGGAAAGCATCCTGCTCCACAACGGCGACCGGGTGGACGTGCGCCGCCACAAGTCGCCGGTATCGCTGGTGCGGATACCGACTCGATCCTACTTCGACGTGCTTCGCAGCAAGCTCAAGTGGGGTGAGCGGTAGGTAGCGTCCTTCGACTTCGCTACGCTACGCTCAGGACGAACGGTCTTGAGGAAATCGAGCCGTTCGTCCTGAGCGTAGCGTAGCGAAGTCGAAGGACGCAAAAATCCGACAGGCTCCTAGGAGCATTGCTCGGACAGGCTCCCGGGGAAGTTCGTATCGATGCTGCAGCAGCTCCGGATCAACAACGTTGCCGTGATCGACCATGTCGAGCTGGAGCTCGGACCCGGCCTCAACGTCATTACCGGAGAGACCGGCGCCGGAAAGACCATCGTCCTCGCCTCCCTGGGCCTCCTGCTGGGAGCCCGCGGCTCCTCCGACCTCATCCGCGAGGGAGCGGACGAGGCCACCGTGGAAGCCTTGTTCTCCGATCTGCCGCCGGCCACCCGTGACGCTCTGGAGGCCGCCGGGTGCGAGGCGGAAGACGAGCTGGTGCTGAAGCGGGTCGTTAGCCGCGCCGGGCGCAACCGCATCCATGTGAACGGCAGCCTGAGCCCCCTGTCCGTCTTGTCCGGTATCGGCGGCGGCCTCATTCACATCTATGGACAGCACGAGCAGCACACCCTGCGCCGCACCGAGACCCATCTTGCGCTGCTGGACGCGCACGGAGGCCTCGAGGCCCGGTCCTCCAAGTTGAAGGAAGCATTCAGGGCATTCGCGGCCGCCTGGAAACGGCTGTGCGAGCTCAAGGAGACGCTCGCGGACAAGACGCGGGAGGAAGCCTTCCTGCGCGCCCAGGTCGAGGAGATCGAGGCGGCGGGACTCGATCCGGGGGAAGGAGAGTCGCTGCAGAACAGACGGCGGATCGTCGCCCATTCCGAAAAGCTCTACCAGACCTGCAGGGAAGGCGAGACGATTCTCTACGACGGCGACCACGCCGTTGCCGGCGTGCTGGGACGATTGATCCCGCGCCTCCGCGACATGGCGGAGATCGACGAGGCGCTGGCGGAGGCCGTGACCCTGCTGGAAGGATCGGCGGCGCAACTCGATGAGGCGACCACCCTGATTCGGCAATACGCCGACAAGCTCTCCTTCGACCCCCGGGAGCTGGAACGGATCGAGGACCGCCTGGCCGAGATCAATCGGCTGACACGGAAATACCGCGCGCCGGTCGAGGAGATCATGGCTCTCGCCGAACGGTCGAAGGACGAGCTGGCGGCGCTTGAAACCGGCGAGGAGCAGCTCGCCGTCCTAACCCGGGAGTTCGAAGCGGCCCGGGACACGGCCTGGAAGATGGCCGAGGAACTGTCCCGTGCCCGGCAACGCGCCGCCGGGAGTCTGAAGAGCCGGATGGAGCGGGAGGTGACCCACCTGGGCCTCTCCCAGACCACGTTCGAGGTGCGGTTCCACCGCCGTGGCGCGGACCGGGACGACCCGCCGTTCGTGGTGGGGGGAGCCAGGCTCGGCGGCGACGGCATCGACGACCCCGAGTTCTACTTCTCGCCCAATCCGGGAGAGGCGGTGAGGCCCCTGGCCAAGGTCGCATCCGGCGGGGAGCTCTCCCGCCTCATGCTTGCGCTCAAGTCGCTGGTGTTGACCCAAGGCGAGATTCCGACCCTGCTGTTCGACGAAGTGGATGCCGGAATCGGCGGCAGGGTGGCGGAAATGGTGGGAAGGAAGCTGGCTGGCGTGGCTGCGACCCATCAAGTGATTTGCGTCACCCACCTGGCGCCCATCGCGGCGCTGGCGGAATTTCACCACGTGGTGGAAAAGCAGGTGTCGGACGGCAGGACCTTTACCACCGTCAGAAGGCTCGACGAAGCCGAGCGGGTGCGGGAGCTGGCACGCATGCTGGGCGGCGCCGAGATCACCGCCCAGGCGGAACGTCATGCGGCCGAAATGCTGAAGGCCCATGGGTCCGGCCGCCCGGGGTAAGGACCTTTCCGGGCAAGAGGGCGCCAACCCTTGCCAGCCGGCCGCTTGATCCGGTATGCTTCCATAGCGGTCAGGCGGTCGCGTGGCGAGTGTTCTTCACGAAGCCGCGGTCGCTTCGGTTGCGGGATGTGGGGCCGTAGCTCAGCTGGGAGAGCGCTTGAATGGCATTCAAGAGGTCGCCGGTTCGATCCCGGTCGGCTCCACCATCAACCCAGACGGTCCGGAGGACGCGTGTCCCAACGTGGAGCAACGGGAGGAGCCTTTGGCGACTACGACCTGGATCCGGACTATTACGATGAAATGTTCGATCCGGACGGCAACCCGCGGGAGGCATCCCGTCGCCTCAGCACCGCGCTGGCCGAACTGGAACCCGAAGACTTGGTGAAACTGCAGGACGGTGTCTATCGGCACTTCCTGCACGAAGGCATCACCTTCACCGTCCTCGACGCCGACAAGGCCACCGAGCAGATCATTCCCATCGACTGCGTGCCTCGGCTCCTGACCGCGAACGAGTGGGAGCACATCGAGCGCGGCCTCAAACAGCGCCTGGCGGCGCTGAACCTGTTCCTCAAGGACGTCTACAACGAGGGCCGGTGCCTGCGGGACAAGATCGTCCCCATCGATCTCGTGCTTGGCTGCCCGCAGTACCGCATGGAAATGCGCGGCGTGAGAGTCCCGCACGACGTCTACGTGGCCGTGTGCGGCACCGACGTGGTCCGTACCCGCGACGGTTTCGCGGTCCTCGAGGACAACCTCCGGGTCCCCTCCGGCGTGTCCTACATGCTCGCCTGCCGCAACGCCATCAAGGACGCTTTCCCGAGCCTTTACCGGGCCCACCGGGTACGCGAGGTGGCGGACTACGCGGAGCACCTCTACTCCACGCTGGCCTCGCTCCGCCCCTCCCTGGAGGATCCGACGGTCGCCATCCTGACCCCCGGCATGCACAACTCCGCGTACTACGAACACGCCTTTCTCGCCGGAGAGATGGGCATCGACCTGGTGGAGGGGCCGGACCTGGTCTTGCGGGACGCGGCCTTGCACATGCGCACGACAGCGGGCCTGCGACGCGTCGACGTACTCTACCGGCGTATCGACGATGATTATCTCGATCCGGTGATGTTCCGCGGCGATTCCGTCCTTGGGGCGGCGGGCCTCTTCCACGCGTACCGGTCGGGCAACCTCGTGCTTGCCAACGCGCCGGGCACGGGCGTAGCCGATGACAAGAGCCTCTATTCGTTCGTGCCGGGCATCATCCGCTACTTCCTCGGCGAAGAGCCGATACTGGCCAACGTCGAGACCCATCTTTGCCGGGAGCCCGACGGCCTGGCATACACCCTGGAGCACCTCGAAGAGCTGGTGGTCAAGGAAGTCGGCGGAGCCGGAGGCTACGGGATGCTGGTGGGGCCCCACGCATCCGCCGAGGAGCGCGCGCAATACGCCGAACGGTTGCGCGCCGATCCGGCAAATTTCATCTCGCAACCGGTGCTGGCCCTGTCCCGCGCCCCCTGCCTGATCGGCGGGGCCATCGAGCCGCGCCACGTGGACCTGCGCCCGTTCGTGCTGCAGGGGCGCAACGAGCAGCATGTGGTCCCGGGCGGCCTGTGCCGGGTTGCGCTCCGGCGCGGCAGCCTGGTGGTCAATTCCAGCCAGGGCGGCGGTTGCAAGGACCTGTGGATCCTGGAGGATTGAGGACCGCATCATGTTGGCAAGGGTAGCCGCCGAGTTCTACTGGCTGGGCCGCCATGTCGAGCGCATCGAACAGACGGCGCGACTCCTCCGGTTCCAGCTCGACCGGCTCGCCGATCGGCCGGCGGCCGAGCTGACCCTGGGTTGGCAGGCGGTGTACCGCATCCTCGGACAGGCCCCGGTGGGGGCAACCGCGACCGATGACGACGCCGAAACCGTCGTCATACCCGACGCCTACACCCTTGCCGGGAACCTGGTGGAAGAGCGTGCGAATCCGGACTCCCTGCTTTCGTGTTGGGAGCGCGGACGCGAAAATGGCCAACGCGTGCGGGCGCAACTGCCGCTGCCGGTGTGGACCTGTCTCAACCAGGGCTATCTGTGGATACGGGACAGCGACTTCAGCAGCGCCTGGGCCAAGGCCCCCGCCACCCTGGTGAACGAGGCCATCGACCGGTTGCGGCTGTTCGCCGGTGTTGTGGACGCAGCCATGCCGCGGGACGAAACCTGGCGCTTTCTCGAACTGGGCCGGTTCGTCGAACGGGTGCAGCATCAGGCCGTGCTGCTCGCCTCCTGGATCGAGTTCGGCGCCGATGACCGCGCCGCCAATGCGCTCTCGTGGGCTGATCTGCTGAGGGTGTGCGGCGCCTACGAAGTCTACTGTCGTCGCCACTCGACGAACGTCCACCGGAAAGATGCCCTGGGCCTGCTCACCCGGGACCCCGGGATTCCCCGGTCGTTACGCTTCTCCGTGCAGCACATCCAGGAGCTGTTGGCGGCCATCGACCCCGTGGGTGCCCGTTACCCCCTGGCGCCGCCCCACCGGATGGTGTTACGCCTGACGGCC
>JAPOQB010000646.1 GCA_026710965.1 Deltaproteobacteria bacterium
TCGCTGGTGGAGCGCGGGGAGTTGCCGAGCACGATGATCTCGCAGTTCATCAGTTCGATGCCGGAAGAGGCCGAGGCTATATTGGAGAAGATCGCCAGGTCCTGGCCGATGACCGCTTCGCTGACCTTGCCCTCGTCGATCTCGCCGGTGGCCATGCCGATGCCCAGGGCGGCCACGCTCCTGGCGTAGGACATGGACTTGTAGGTGTCGTTGGTGACGACGCGCGCGTTGCGCGAGTAGGCGTCCTTGATCCGCTCGGTGGTCAGCGCGCCGGTCTTGATCTGGACGAAGTGAATGTCCGAGGCATCCTCGATGCCGGCGTCCTCGATGGCCGCCTTCACGCCTTCGGCGGCGGACTGCACATGCGCCATGGTGCCGAACTCCTCGGGCGTCATGTCGCGGGTGTAGGCGGTGCCCACGGTGAAGCCCCCCACGGTAGAGCCCTTCTGGCCCTGGCCGCCGCCGTCCGGGTCCTTCACGAAGATGGTGGCGTGGGGGCTCATTAACCCCTCGGTGCCGCCCGACCAGATGATCGGCACCTTCCGCGCGATGTCGTCCATGGTGAGCCCCGACTTCTCCGCGATCAGCAACTGGAAGCACTGGGTGGCCAGTGCCCGGGTGTAGTCGTTGACCCCGCCGTTACCCTCGGTCTTGCCCAGGATCGCCGCCACGTGCTCGGCCTTGAACGCCCCGGCGTCCAGCAGTTTCCGTCCTTCCGACACGTCGTCCGGGGCGCCCATGCCCACCTTGAATGCGCTTACCTTCATGAGATGACTCCTTGTTGGGTTGTGAGCCGGCCGTCTTCCCGAAGCCGCCGAGCCAATGCGGTGACCGCCTGCTCCATGCATGCCAGCGGCGCCCGGGTGACCCCCGCGCCGATCTGGCCGATGCCGGCTTCGCGGTGGGCGATGCCGGTGTTGATGACCGGCGCGATGCCGGTGTCCACGCACTTGCGGACGTCGATGCCGGCGGGGGTTCCCTGGAAGTCCAGGACCGGCAGGGTCCACGCCGGGTTGCTTCCCAGGGTGATGTGCCTCATCTCGGCGGTGGCGCCGAGGGCGTCGGCGGCGGACCCGCCCACGAACCTGACGATGGCCGGGGACGCGGCCATGGCGAAGCCGCCGATGCCGGCGGTCTCCGTGATGGCGCTGTCCCCCAGGTCGGGCGCCGCGTCGTCCACGCTGTATCCGGTGAAGAAGAGCCCCTGGACCCGTGGCGCCGGGGTCGTGAACCAGGCGTCTCCCGTGCCGCTGACCCGGATGCCGAACTCCACCCCGTTGCGGGCCATGGCGGTGACCATGCTGCTGCCCGGGACGCCGTGGGCCGCGTCCAGCATGGCCTTGCAGGCGGCCATGGAGAGGTTGAGGAAGAAGTGGTCGTTGCCGGTGATGAAGCGCACGGTCTCGGCGATGCGGGCCTGCGGCGCGCCGGTCTCCAGCAGCGCCGGCAGCAGCGCCCGCAGCAGCAGGGAAGAGGCCGCGACGTTACGGTTGTGGACCTCGTCGCCCATGTGCAGCGCCTGCGCCATCAGGGGCTTGAGCGGCAGTTCCTCGCGTTTCTCCAGCGCCGCCTTCAGGGTCGGCGCGAGGACGCGCTCCATCCACCGAAGCCGCTCCAGCACGGCCGGATCATAGGCACCCATGCGCAGCACCTTCCCCAGCCCCTCGTTGAGGTTGCAGTAGGTGGTGTGACCGTGCTCGGAATCGCGCACGAGCCACACCGGCATGGACGGGCTGGTGACGCCGGCCATGGGGCCGACGCAGGCGTGGTGGTGGTTGGGCTCGAAGGCGACCCCCCCGCCCGCCGCCAGCGCCCGGGCGCCGTCCGGGTCCTCCGCCCAGCCCTCGAGCAGGATCGCCCCGGTCACCGCGCCCTGCATGGGGCCGCACATGCGCTCCCACGCCACCGGCGGACCGGCGTGGAGGATCATGCGTTCGCCCATCCCGGGGATGTCGTCCCTGGCCGTACCGATCCCCTCCAGCACCGGCTGGGCGTTCAGGTAGGCGGCGAACGCCCGCGCGTTGGCCTGCTCCACGTCGGGAAGGTTCACGAGGGCGGCCAGTGCCGCGCCGACATGCTTGTCTCCGCCGGCGGGCGGCTGCCAGCCGGTCCGTTGCACGGCGCCGCCGGAGGCGTCGATGGAGTCCGCGAAGACGTCCAGGCCGACGTTGACGACACGGAGTTCGTCGCGGAACAGACGCTCAGTCATGGTTTTCCCTGCACTCAGCCTTATCGTCCTTCCCGCTTTCGCGGGGCCGGCGCCCGGACCTGGAAGGTTGTTGAAACATCGTGTGGCGCCCTTCGACCTCGCTCCGCAAAGCCTGTCCTGAGCTTGTCGAAGGGCTCAGGGCGAACGTTTAAGTCAAGGAATTCTGACGAAGATTCCGTTCGCCCTGGGCGTAGCGAAGCGAAGTCGAAGGGCGCCGACCCATGTCGTAGGGAGTCTTTCAACAGACACTTGGTGAATCGCAAGAGATCCTGCCGTTTCGTGTTACTCGCCGCCCGCCAACTCCAGCGCGATTCGCACGGCTTCGGCGTTGCTGCGGCCGAGGATCACGCCCGCCTCTTCCAACCCGCGTTCCTGCAACGACGCGTTCTGCGGGTCGTCCGGAGTCCCGCACACGGACGCCGCGAACAGGAGCCGTCCCCCGGCCCGCTCGGCGACCTGCCGGGCTTCCCGAATCGCCGGGGCGAGGGCGCCCGCGGGATCGCCGTGGGCGCCGTAACCCAGCACCGCGTCGAGGAGTATGACCGCCACCTCCGGGTCGGCGGCTTCGAGCAGGATACGCTCGTTCCGCGGACGCGGATCGATCATCGGATGCGGGCGTCCTCGGGTGAGCCGGGCGTCTCCCAGGTCCACCACGCTGTGCCCCCGACTCTTCCAGATATCATCCAGGGAGGGCGGCAGGGAAGTATTGCTGTAGACCGGCCCCGCCGCCTCGCTCATCAACACCACTGCCTCGGCGGCCAACGTGCCGCCGCTGTAGAGTCCGCGGATGAACCGCTGGCCGGCCGCCCTTGGGAGGCCCGTGTCCGGCAGCCTCCTCTTCGGTGGAATCGTGCCTCCGGGCGGGACGTCCGGTAAGAACGGAACGCCCCGGGACAGGGCCGCGGCCCGGCCGGCGACCTCCTCCAGTGTGCGCGCCGAAACGATTCCCGACCCCGGTGCGGTGTCCGGGGCCGCGCCGAGGAAATGCACCACCACGGGTTTGCCGGCGTGTCCCGCCCGCTCAAGGACCCGGGCCGCCACCTCCGGCTCCGGCGGCTTGGAGACCAGCACGATGACGCGGGTCGCGGGGTCCTGGGCGAGCGCGTCCATCGCCTGCAGGGTCGAGCGGCCGCCGACGGCGCGGGAGAGGTCCCGTCCGCCCGTGCCGATGACCTGGGATATGCCGGCGCCGTGCCGATGGATGAGCGTGGTCACTTCCTGGAGGCCGGTGCCGGAGGCGCCGACGCAGCCGATGTCGCCGCGCCGCACCACGTTGGCGAAACCCAAGGGAATGCCGTTGATGATGGCCGTGCCGCAGTCCGGACCCATCACCAGCAGGCCGTTGGCGCCCGCGTACCGCTTGAGCGCGACCTCGTCGGCTTCGGACACTCCGGCGCTGAACAGCATGACATGGAGCCCCAGCCGCAGGGCCTTCAACGCCTCGGCCGCCGCGTATTCCCCCGGCACCGA
>JAPOQB010000444.1 GCA_026710965.1 Deltaproteobacteria bacterium
ATGATGATGCAGGTCTTGCCCTTGAGGACGCTCTCGAAGCCGTGGAGGATGCGCTGCTCGGTCTGGGAGTCCACGCTCGAAAGGCAATCGTCCAGGATCAGCAACTCGGGGTCCGCCAGGATCGCCCGGGCCAGGGTGGCCCGCTGTTTCTGGCCGCCCGAAAGGGCGATGCCCCGCTCTCCCACGCGCGTGTCGAGGCCGTCCGGGAAAACCTCCACCTCTCCCTCCAGGTCGGCCACGCCCAGCACCCGGCGGACCTCCTGCTCGCTGGCGTCGGCGTCGCCGAACTTCAGGTTCTCCTGTATCGAGGTGGAGAACAGGAACGGATCCTGCGGGGCGTAGCCGATGGCGCCGCGGAGCTCCTCCAGCGACAGCGACCGGATATCGACGCCGCCCATGCGGATGACGCCGGAGCTGACGTCGTGGAGGCGCGGGATCAGATGCGTCAACGTGCTCTTGCCCGCGCCCGTGCGGCCGACGATGGCCACCTTGCGGCCCGGCGGCACATCGAAGCTGATGTCCTTCAGCACCGCCTCGCCGTCGCCGGGCCCATCATAGGCGAAGGACACGTTCTCGAACTCCAGGCCCCGTTCCATGTGAGCCAGCGGCACGGGCCGCTCCGGGTCGGCGATGGACGGCTCCACCTCGAAGATTTCCTCCAGCCGCTCCATGGCCGCGCGGCCGCGCTCGATCAAGGAGATCATCCAGCCGAAGGCCGCCATGGGCCAGGCGAGCACGTTCAGGTAGAGGATGAAGGCCACCAGGTCGGCCACCCCGGTCTGCTGGCGAAGGATCAGCCAGCCGCCGTACCACAGCACCACCAGCACCGTAAATCCGTGCAACGCCACCATCAACGGGTTGATCATGCCGCGGGCTCGGGCCAGATCCATGCTGCGCGTCCGGTATTCGTGGTTGAGCTCGACGAACCCGTCGGTCTGGGGTTCCGCCTGCACGTACGCCTTGACCACATGCATGCCGCTGAGGTTCTCCTGCACGTGGGCGCTCATGCGGGACATCTGCCGCTGGACCCGCAGGGAGGCCCGTTGTATCCGGCCGCGAAACTGCCGGAACACGAACATGAGCAGCGTCAGGCACGCCGCCACCGCCAGCGTCAACCGCGCGTTCATGGCGAACATGAACACCGCCGCGTAGACGAAATACAAGGGCGTGTTGACCAGGTTGAGAAAGCCGGGGCCGAGTAGCTGGCGCACGGCATTGATGTCGTTGATGGCCCGGGACATGAGGTCGCCGGTGCGCTGGGACTGGTAGTAGCCTAAAGGAAGCTTCTCGAGGTGGGCGAAGAGGTCGTTCCGCAGGTCGTACTCCACGTTCCGGCCCGCGTTGAAGATGATCGACCGGGAGATGCCTCGCAACAGCCCGCCGCCGGCCGCGGCCAACGCGATCAACAACACGTAGCGGCCCAGCTCGGAGTCGGGATCGCCCCGCTCGATAACATCGATGGCGGCCCGGACCCACCACGGGACGACCATGAGCAGACTGGTGGTGCCCAGCAGACACAGCCCGCCCAGCAGGTAACGCCGCCAGTACTGCCAGAGATATTCGATTAACCGTGCGATGCCGGGCATGACCGAAAGAAACGCGGCCTCCTGGAAATTAGGGTACTTGAAAGGCCTCACGAGAGGTGGATCGACCTGAAAGGCGACCTTTGTTCAATCTAGCCAAGAACCTCGTGAATTACCAACCGGGTTGGCCCGCCCACCGCGCCCCGCAACTTGACAACGAAGCCGAGAATTGATAATCAATTCAGGTCGTTTGGTCGTTTTTTGTGAAACGGCATCGTTACCAAGTCATCCAAAACATCACTGGGCAGGTCCTTATGTCGCGAACAGCCTCACGCAAGAACATGGATGAGTTGGGCGCACACGAGAGCCGGTTGTACTCGGACTGGGCGCCTCTGTACGACAAGACGTTCGCGAAGTTCTTCTACTCTCGCGAACGGACGGTGATAAAGGACCTGGATCTCCCGGCGGACGCCGAGATCCTGGAGGTCGGCGTCGGCACCGGCACCTCGCTCCCCGCGTATCCACGCAATTGCCACATCACCGGCATCGACCAGGCCCCCCTCATGCTCGCGCGTGCCCGCGAAAAGATCGCGGAGAACAACTGGCGCCATGTCGAAGTCAGGGAGATGGACGCCCTGAATCTCGCCTTCTCGGACAACGCCTTCGATTACGTGACGGCATTCCACGTGGTGTCGGTGGTGCCGGACCCCGTCCGGATGGTGGACGAAATGAAACGCGTCTGCCGCCCCGGCGGAACCATCGTGGTCGTCAACCACTTCACCACGACCTCACCGATCTGGGGCAAGCTCACCAAGTCCCTGGATCCC
>JAPOQB010000535.1 GCA_026710965.1 Deltaproteobacteria bacterium
ATCAAGTTCGAAGTCCACGACGATCCCGGCGATCAATCACTCGCCGAAGTTTTCCTTCGCCACCGTTTCTGACTCTCGTCTACCTGTTGCCCGAGACGGCACGAGACGCGACCGAAGGACGCTTCGGCAGGTTGGCAGGTTCACGACAAAATATGAGAAAAATACCATTTGGCACTCGAAACCTCAGGGTTGGCACACCCAGGATGGGTATACTTCCGGCGTTCCGTTGTCCGCGCCAGCCTTCACGGGTCAGCCTTGCGGCCATCCGCACCCCGTGGCGTCCGCGGACCGTGAGGGCAGGAGCGGGCGATGCCTCCGGGGACGGCATCAAGGCCGGGGGCGATCGTCGACGACTACCTCGACGGGAAAGGAAAGATGCTCTTCGTGCGGATCTGTCCCTTCGGGCCGCCGGCCCCGTGAAGGCGCCCGCGTCATGACAGAAGCCGAAAGAGACCTGCTGAGGGCCATCGGCGCGCGGGTGGCCGGGCCTCGCCACATGACGAATCTGAGCGTGGACAGGGCCACCCTGGAGCTTCTGGACGATCTGGTGACGCAAGGGCTGGTCGAGTCCACGGGCCACGTCATGCAGAACCCCGGGCCAGTGGTCCGTGTCCGGCTCACGGGCCGGGGTTGGGTGAGGTTCAAGGGGCAGAGGAAGCCATGAACCGGGCATTTTGCGGCGCCGGGTCTCCGCCGCGCCGCGGTCGGGAGAGGACGTGAACTTGCCGAAGGGCGTGTGGGCGGTCGCGGGGGTGTTTGCCGCATACGCCGCGGTGTACTGGCACTACGTGGTCGCGGCGGCGCTGCCGTTTGGTGCGCAGCTTTCCTATTTCGCCGGTTCCGGTTCGGTGATCTGCATGGCGCTGGCGCTGCTGCTCTCGGCGCGCCCGCGCGCGGTAGAGACATGGTTCGGCGGCCTCGACCGGATGTACAAGCTGCACAAGTATCTGGGCGTTGCCGCGCTGTTGCTTTTCATCGCGCACTTTGCGACGGTCCCGGGCGGGGGGCCGGACGACGATCCTGCGGCGGCCCCCGCCGTGTCCGTCGAAGGCGGTGCGGCAACGCCACCGCCACCCGCGCCGGCCGAACCGGCGGACGCCGGCGACGAAGATGGATTGCCCGTCGGGACGGTCGGCCTGGTGGGGATGATCGGCTTCACCCTGCTCATCATCGTCACGCTGAACCGCAAGATCCCGTATCACCGGTGGATCACAACCCATCGGTTCATGGGGTTGTTCTTCATGATCGTCAGCGTCCATGTTTTTCTGGTGCTCTATGAGGGCGAGGAGATCGCTTTCTTCTCCGCTCCAGGTGTGTTTCTCACGCTCCTGTTGCTGGCCGGATTGGCGGCCTACGCCTACAGGCGGCTCTTCTATCCGGCAAGCGGGAAACGCCCTTTCACCGTGACCGCGGTCAACAGGCTTGAGCGCGCGACCGAGGTGGTGCTGCGCCCGAAGGACGGGATGTTTCCCTTCGAGCCGGGCCAATTCGCGTTCGTCACCATCGACGCGGCCGGTTTCCGGGAAGCACATCCCTTCACCATCTCCTCCGGGGCGACAGAAGACGGGCTCCGGTTCACGATGAAGGTGCTTGGCGACTACACCCGCCGCGTGCGTGACGATCTGAGTGCGGGTGCCGATGTCGCCGTCGAGGGTCCCTATGGACGGTTCAACCCTCTGAGGGGTTCGGAGAAACAGGTATGGGTGGCAGGGGGGATCGGGATCACTCCCTTCCTGTCCGTGCTGCGCACGATGGCGCCGGGGCATGGCAAGACCGTGCGCCTCTACTACTGCGTGAGGACGGCGAACGAAGCGCTGTTCCTCGGCGAACTGGAGGCGCGGGCGGCTGACCTGGGAGGCGTGACGATCACCCTGTTCAGTTCCGACGCCGGGCCCCGGATCGACGCGGAGGCGATCGGCGCCGACCTTAGCGAGACGCTGACGGACTGGAGCTACTATCTCTGCGGTCCGAAACCGATGGTCGCGGCCGTCTCGAACGGGTTGGCGAAACGGGGTGTGTCCGCAGGGCGCATTCACAATGAGGAGTTCGAGTTCCGTTGATGCGACCGGCGTCAGCCCACGACTGGTCCGGCCGAAGAGCCCGAGCCCGCCGCATGTAGGCCCCGGAGTCGCGTGGCCTGCGTCCGCTGTCCCCTCGAATGGGAGAGTACTGCATCGGGAAAACCCCGCGACCGCGCGTTCGGCGCGAGTCTCGACGGGATCTCAAGCGAAAACCTGTCGACTTTTCGGCGACTGGCGAAGACAGGAACAAGCGGTTGCCCGAAGGAGGCTATGTGGACGGGAGGTTGAAGGCTGTCATCCTCGGCACCGACGACGGGACTCCGGCGACCTGTCCGTCATGCCCGCCTTACCACCCACAACACCTTGCCGAGGATGTGGACCTCTTCGGCGAGCCGGGAGTAGGGGGCGCAGTCCGGGTGAGCCGAGATCAGTCTCAGGCGGCGCGGTTGGTCCTCGTCCATCAGGCCCTGATCGCCATGCACTTCCTCGACATGCTTGACCACGAGGCCGTGGCCGTCCCACAGCACGAAGATCTCGCCCGTGACCGGAAGCCGGCGCGACGTGTCGATCACGACCCGGTCGCCTTCGCGCATCTCGGGCTCCGTGGAGTTCCCGCGCACCCTGAGGATGCGCAAGTTTTCCGGCGCCGCTCCGGCCTCGTAGCGGATCATGTTCTCCGGCCAGTGACAGCGGGCCGTCTCCGAGACGAACTCCTCGGCCAGGGCTCCGGGCCCGGCGGCCACCTCCACCGTGATTTCCGGTATGGGCGCCAACGGCGCGCCGGGGAGCCCGGCCAAGGACCGGGGGCCCCTTCGCCGAACGGGGCAGCGCTCGACCCCTGTTCGAAAATCCCTCTTGATGATCGCCTGCGCCGGGCGGGAGCGCCACGGCATGAGCGCCCGCCGCTTCGGCACCGAGGCGCTGGGCGACCCGGACTTCGTGTCCGCGCAGGTGCGGGGGCGCTCGGTGCGGCTCGGGACGGCGGACCGCGTGCTGGTGTTCATGGGTCTTCCGGCGCTGGCTCCGCTCTTCCGCCGCGAGGTGGAGGCGTTTCTGGCGGTGACCGGCACCGAGCTCTCGGTGCCGGGCGAGGAGGCGGCGGGAAATCCATCCTTCGTGGGGAGGCTCCGCAAAGGCGCGTCGCCCCGGCTCGCGACGGTGGACCGTGCGCGCGCCTGGATGGCCGCCAATGCCAACGCGGAGGAAACCCGGGCCATCCGCGCCAGGGTCTTGGACGGGGGACCCTTCGGCGGGGCCGAGACGCCCGGTTCACTGAATGCTTCGCTCCCGCCCGCGGGGTGCGGAACCAACCCGGAAAAGGAAGGAGGAACGCACATGAACGGAAACGGCACGAAATACCTCAACACCCGGGAGGCGGCCGCATGGCTGAACCTCTCGCCGCGGACCCTGGACCGCTACCGTATGAGCGGCGACAGACCGGTGTTCCACCGGTTCGGAGGCCGGGTGCGCTACCTGGTGGCCGACCTGGAGGCCTGGGCCTCGGCCCGGCGCCGGGCTTCGACGTCGGACGACGGAGGGGCTCTGGGGAGCGCGGCGCAATGAGCACGCTTTCTCTCATGACACGGATGACCGTGGTCCTCGTGTGGACGCTGTGGGGCATGGACGCGGCCTGAGCCACATCGGACACGACCTTCGCGGGCCCCCTCGGCACGGTGACCGGCATCGTCTCGGGCAGGGGCGGGCAACTTGCGGCGGCGCTCGCCGTCGGGGCCGCTCTGGTGGGATCGGTATTGCGTTTCAACGCCGGGCAACCGGCGCGCGGTCGGCGTGGGCACATAGCGGCCGGGGCCGGCACGGGCGTGGTGACGGGCCTTGTCGGCACGGCGATCATTTGAGGGCGGTGGATGAGCGACGTGACCGAACACGCGATTCCCTCGCGCCTGGACGATCCCGAGCGCTGGCTCTTCCGGACACTGGACGAGGCGGCGGTCCTCCTGGGGCCGGCCGTCCTGGGGCTTGCCGCGAACGCCTTCGTGACCGGGCTTGTGGCGGGCTCGGGGCATGGGCACTCGTGCGCCGGGCGAAGCGCGGCGGGGGCGCCGACGTGGCGATTTGCGCGCTCTAACTGGTTCCTGCCGGATTTCGCGGCGGGATTCAGGGGTGCTCCCCCGAGCCATCTGCGCCGCTTCGTCGGATGAGGAGGCCGCTATGAGAAGGGACCTGATGGAAGCGGAGCGGCGGCGCATGCGCGACGGGCGAGCGGCCCTGGCGGGACTGCTGGGCCTCTCGCTCCTGGCAAACCCGGGCCTGAGCGTGGGACTGGCCTCGGTGGAGCGTATGGCGGTGCTGATTCCCGCGGTGGCGGGGCCTTCCGGGCGCGCGAGTGGTTCTGAGATGCTCTCGATCGGGGCGCTCGCCTCGCCCGCCCAAGGCGCAGGCTACTACGAATGCGACGGCCACTACGCGAAGGACGACCCCGAGCACAAGTCCGCGAGCGCCTGGGCCGGCAAGGGCGCGGAGGAGTTGGGGCTCGAAGGCCCGGTCGACGCGGACGTCTTCCGGGCAGTGCTGGAGGGCAGCGTGCCGGACGGCTCGGGGCGGCAGCTCGGCCGCCGCGGCAAGGACGGGGAGATCCTCCACCGTCCGGGCCGCGACCTCGCCTTCTCCGCTCCCAAGTCGGTCTCCATCGCCGCGCTGGTGGGCGGCGACGTGCGGATCGTGGACGCCCACGACCGCGCGGTGAAGGCGACGCTCGCCTGGGTCGAGGCGAACGCCGCCGAGACCCGGGTGCAGGACCCCGACACCGGGCGGATGGTCCGGGTGCGCGATCAGGAGATCGTCGCCGCCACCTTCCAGGGTCCAGTTGAAGTAGACGAGACCTACATGGGCGGCAAGGAGCGGAACAAGCACGCCAAGCGGTCAATCACTCCGTCAAAGAGTACGTGGACGGCCAAGCCCACACCAACGGCATCGAGTCCTTCTGGTCCATGTTGAAGCGGGGCTACCACGGCACCTGTCACAAGATGAGCGAGAAGCACTTGGGCAGGTACGTGAACGAATTCTCCGGGCGGCACAATGCCCGTTCCGAGGACACCTTGAACCAGATGGCGGGCATTGCCTGCCGTATGAGCGGACGGCGGTTGCCCTATGCTCACCTGATCGCCACCAGGGATAAGCCCGTGCCGTCAGCCGGAAGCGACGTGTTCTGAAAATCGGATTCTGGGCTGTTGCAGTGCGCGTTCAGCGCGTATACGGTAGCTAGTCATGGATGGCATGATTCAAATTCACCAAGGATGGGTTCAGCTTGCTGTTGCGGGCCTCGCGTTTTTCGGTTGGGGATGGCGCGTCCTCAATAGTCTGGAGGCCCGCATTGAGAAGCGCCTGGACAAGCTGGATGACCGGATAGACAAGCTGGGTGACCGGATGACTGATCTTGAGAAGAATATGGTCTCTCTCAAGGGAACAGTCGATTCTCTCAAGGAAAAGTTTGATACCATCGAACGGAAGTTGGACTCAGGACCACTTGGAATGACCACCGCCATCATGGCCGGATTCAAGGGTCAAATGGCCATCCCTTTCCCAAATACCGAGCCACCCACGCCTCCAGCTCCGCAAGTAGAAGGCGACTAAGCCGCGCGGTTAGCGGCAATTCCCCTCTGATGTCGTGCGGGAAGGTCTGCGACAGCAAGGAGCGAGGGACATGACAACCGCCAAGCCCAAGAAGGTCAAGCGTGGTCGCCCGGAGAACCCGAAATATCAGGAAACCATCCGCGTAGACGCCCCACCCGAAGCCGTCGCCAAGTCCATCATGAAGCGCCCGCCCAAGCCCGAAACTGAATGGCGCTACCTCAAGGACAAGCCCCGCTGACCAGCGGGTTGCTTGGGTAGAGGGGTCGGGTAACTATCGCCGACGCCTGCCGGTATTCCGGCGGACATTTATTTGCTTCACGTAGTCTGTTCTTCCTGCTGAGGGCATTCTAGAACTTAGGCACGTTTGCCCTTGATGTTCGAGATTGTCAAGTCGCCCCGGGTAATGATGTCCATACCGATCAAGACGTCAAAACGGGGCCGGTTGGGGGGTTGGGGCAGGGGGTTGTCTATAACTTGGAGTCCAGGGAACCTTACGTTCGGAAAGTGCAGATTCATCAAGTTACCTGTTTGCGTTACGAATCTCCCCTGCCGTGTAGTTTCGAGCGGGACCGATGGACTTCAACGCGAGGGATGCAACCAAGTCTAAGCTTACTACAGTTCGCGATGCCCCGGTATCCCACAGAGCGTTATAGGGCTTGTAGTTATCGGGATCGTGCGGTGCGCTGACTGTAACCTCGCATTGAATCTCACTTGCTATGCCAGGACACGTTACGGTTAACCCGAGAGGCTCGGGAACCCCACGCCGACCCTGCGCCATTTAGCCAACCCTCGAATGAAACACCGGGAGACTTCCTCTTTCAGCACGCACCGCTGAATGAGGAAGTCTCCCGGTTGAAACTCCTTCCCGACCGCCTCCGGTGTATCGACGCCATGGGGGTGCCGGGAGAGGCCAGATTTGCGAGCGGCGGCGGGCAGGCGGTGTTGGCTCAGTGAGCCAGTCAGCACGCGCTTTACCCAGAGTAGAAGAAGTGATACTAAACCTCCGAATGTAGGCGGCTAGTTCCGTGGATTGGTATCAATGGCGAAAGCAGGCACACAGCGCGATCGGGCGATCGAGTTTCTGCGAGCGCGGGGCATCATCCGCCTTTCCGAGTTCAAGGGCGCCGGGATCACCGCAGCCACGATCAGCCGCTTGGTCGGGGATGGTGAGGTCCTCCACCTTTCGCGCGGGCTTTACCAACTGCCGGACGCGCCTCTTGAGGCGAATCATAGCTTGGCCGAAGCCGCAAAGCGTGTTCCCAAG
>JAPOQB010000223.1 GCA_026710965.1 Deltaproteobacteria bacterium
AGATTCCCGCATGACGTGTCCGGAGAATCCGCGAGGGACCAGCGGACCGTCTTTCCAGCGGCCGGCGAGGAAGTACCAGGCCGCTTCCACGGCGGCGGGCGTGGAGAGGTCCCGGGCGTTGGCGTAGTCCGCGGCCAGCAGCACGTAGAGAGGCAGTTGCAGCTTCTGTCCGCGGATGGCGGCGCGCAACGGATCGCCGTCCTCGGCGTTGGGTCCCCCGCCGGTCTTGTACTTGTAGTCGATGACCCGGTAGCGATGGTTCCGGTCATCGTAGTCCACGCGGTCCAGGCGGCCGTGAACCGGCAACCCCTGGAGGTCCTCCGGCCAGGCCGTATCGAGTTGCGTGTCGAGGTCCGTCTCGAGCTCCGTGGGGCGGAAGCCCGATCGTGTCATCTCGTCGAGGTCCGCCCGGACCGCCCGCCGCAGCAGGTCGATGACGCCCTCCTTGGCCACTTCCCATGCGGCCGGGTAACCCGTCGGCGAGGTCTCCTCGAACGCGGACAGGACGTTGGTTGCCGCGCTGTCGAGCCATGCGCTCCAGCCGTCCCCCCGGGCGCGGCCGGCATCCTGGTAGAAGCGCTGCAGGATGTCGTGACAGATCCGCCCCCATTCCAGGGCCTGGACCGGCGCCGCGGCCTCCGGGCGCTCCAGCCGTTCCAGTTGCAGCACGCGGCGGGCGAAGTACTGGAACGGGCAGCGGCCGTAGGCCTCCAGCGTGGTCGGAGAGATGCGCCGCTCCAGGAGGTCGCTCCACACGTCTTCCAGGGGCCCGGTGATGCCGTCGAACGGCCCCGGCGCACCGGCGCCGTCCTCCAGCGCGCGGACGGCCGCGGCGCTTCGTGCGAAGCTCTCCGCCGGCACCCCGCCCAGGAGCAGGATCGCGCCCGGGTCCTCACCCTGGAGCGCCCGCCGCACCGCCAGCTCTTCGGGCAGAAGCCACCGGGCGTCGTCGAACGGCGGCAGCTCCTGCTTGCCGAGAACGCCCTTGGGAATGTGGATGTCCGTGCCGTGTCCGTCACCCCCGGCGGCGTCCACCTCCCGGAGGTACCACGAAGGGGCCAGCGGGCGGGCGGCCGCGTCCGAGCGCTGGTAGCTGTAATAGAGGCGGCCGGAGGCCGAGCCCGAGAAGAGGCGGTCGCTCGCCGAACCCGACAGCAGCGCGAACAGCAGCCTTTCCTCGTCGTAGCCCGCCAGCTTCGAGGACAGCTTGTAGCCCAGGTCCGTCTCCAGCACGCGCCGCGCGTGGTCCCGCAGGAACGGGTCCTCGCGGATGGTGCGCGGGAACACGCCCTCGTTCATGCCCACCAGGAACAGCGCCTGGAAGGGGATGCCGCGGGCCGAGCCGGCCTCCATGACCTGGACGCCCTGCATGACCTCCGGCGACAGCGGCACCGAGGCCTGGTCCAGGCTCTTGCGCAGGGCCTTGGAGAACGATTCGAGCGAGACCTTCGGGGAGATGGCCTCCAGGGCGGCCAGGCCGTTGAAGGTCTCGTCGATGGCCTGCGCCGCCGCGCCGGCGGCTTCGTCCCGGCCCGGGTTCAGGAAACGGTCGATGACGGCGCGCCAGCGGGCGGCCAGGTCCGGCCACGTGCCTTCTTCGGGCAGCGCGCCCAGTTGCTCGTGCAAGGCGTTGACGGTCTGCAGCAAGGCAGCGAGCTCTGCCGGCGCGATGTGCAGGGGCCGGCCCTCCTCGTCATCCATGAAGCTCAGCCGAAGGCCCTTGCCGAGGTAGCGCTCCAGCCGGCGCCATTCGCCCATGCCGCGGGTGATGCGCAACGCCCGGGTGGCCACGTCCCAGAGCTCCGGCCTGGGCTCGACGCCGGGGTCCAGGACGCCGCCGAAGTTGAAGTCATGGGACGCCAGCAGGTCGATGACGCCGGCCCGCGGATAGTCCCGGACCGGCAGGTCCAGCAGCGTCAGCACCGCCCGGACGCGGTTGAAGCGGCGCAGGGGTTCCCGGGCCGGTGTGTGGTATGGGATGCCGTGCTCGGGAAAGATCTCCTGGATCCACGGCAGGTAGGCGTCCAGCGCGCGCGCCACCACCCCCACCCGCTGGAGCTCGATCCCTTCGTCCTCCACGAGCCGGAGGAGGTTCTTGGCCACGGTGAGGACCTCGTCCCGCGGACCCGCGCAACTGACGATCTCGCGCCTGGAGGACCGGCCCGGCCGCGGGTCCGGTTCCGGTCCGTCGTCCTGCCCGGAGCGGGAGGCCGCGGCGCCGTCCGCGAGCAGGTCCACGATCTCGTCCGCCCCGGCCAGGCCCCGGAGGTAGCGGTCGTAGAAGTCCTGGGCGAAGGCCCATTCCGGACGGCCCTGGGCCAGGGGATAGAACAGCGTCACCGGGTAGGCGCCGGCGATGTTCCGAAAGAGCTCCAACTGGCTCTGGGTCAGATCGTAGAAGCCGTAGTAGTAGATCCGGTCCAACCGGCCGAGATGGGCCGAGGCGGGCGCGTGCCGCGCCACCGTCGCGTCAAGATCCTGGTGGTCCTGGGCGCGCCACTCCGGGAACCGGCGCTTCACCTCACGGTACAATGCGAAGAGGTCGCCGAGGGCGTCCCGGTCCCGGTCGAGGAAGAGTCCCTCCCGCAACGCCTCCAGCGCGGCCTCGGGGTCCACCATGGCATCCTTCAGGTCCCGCAGGGTTTGCCACAACGCCGAGCAGGCGCCTTCATTCTCCATCATCCGGGCGAACCGCCCACGGGCAGGGATCACGCGTTTCAGCGCCTCTTCCATGAACGTCTGGTCCCTCAGCGTCGGTTTCGTCGGACCGTTCACTTCGTGGAACAGGTTCAGGCTGAGCTGGTAGAAGGTGAGGACCTCGAAGTTCAGCAAGTGAAGGCCGCGTTCCCGGGCCAGCAGGACCTTCACCCGCCGGCGCAACGTCTCCGAGGGCACCACCAGCACCCGGGGCGCCAGCGGATCCTGTTCCCGCCGTGCCCGGATCTCCTCCGCCAGGGCGTCTTCCAATTGGGGGTGATAGGGGCCGAGAATGATCTTCATGGGGCAACCGGAATCTTCCAGGACTTTGGCAGACCCGGCACGCGTTGCCAAGGTCA
>JAPOQB010000738.1 GCA_026710965.1 Deltaproteobacteria bacterium
GCCGGGTGATGCGCGGGCGGCCCCTACACCGTTGAGCGCGGGCGTAGGACTGTCCTTCGACTTCGCGCGGCTACGCCGCGCTACGCTCAGGACGAACGGGTGAAGGGGTTCTCTGAGCCGGTTTCTCAACCGTTCGTCCTGAGCTTGACGAAGGGCTCAGGACGAACGGCTGTGGATGCCTTCAACCGTTCGTCCTGAGCGTAGCGCGGCGTAGCCGCGCGAAGTCGAAGGACAGTCCTACGCCCGCGCTCAACGGTGTAGGGGCCGCCCGCGCATCACCCGGCCCGGCGCTGCAGCACGATTCCGCCGACGATCAACGCCAATCCCGCCACGGTGCTGGGATGGATCGGCTCTCCCACGAACAGCGCGATCATCAGGAGCGAGAGGAAGGGTGTCAGGTAGATCAGCTGGCCCACCTGCGCCGTGGTGCGTGACAGCTTCAGGGCCCGGAGCCAGGCGACGAACGCGATGCCCATCTCGAACGTGCCGATATACAGGGCCCCGGCCAGGCCCTCCGCGCCGGGTGTATCCAGGGTGCCCGCGAGCCACACGAAGACGCCCGAGAAAACGCATCCGAACACGAAGTTGACCAGCAGGCGCGTGACCGGGTCGCGGCGATCCTTGACGCCGTAGATCCAGTAGAGCGTCCAGATCAGCGTGCTCCCCAGCGCCAGCGCCACGCCCCGCGGGTTGGCCAGGTCGAGCCCCAGCGGGTCTCCCCGCGTGGCGATGAGCGCCACGCCGGCGAAGCTGATGGCCATGGCGGCGATGGCGCTTGCGCGGATGGGCTGACGGAGCAGCAGGATGGAGAAGAGCGCGAGCACCATGGGCCAGGTGAAGTTCAGTGTCAGCGCTTCCTGCGCCGGCAGGAGATCGTAAGCCCTGAACAGGACGAGGTAGTAGAGGAAGGGGTTCAGGAACCCCAGACCCAGCGACGTCCGGAGGTCGCGGATGCGCCACTCCCGGAGCTGTCCCAGCCGCCCGGTGGCCAGGGTGATGCAGAACAGCACCATGACCGATACCAGCGAGGAGCAGAACACCAGCATGTCGGCGCCGACATGGCGCAGGGAGAGCTTGAACGCCGTCGCCACCGTGGACCAGAACAGCACCGTGACGGCGGCGTAGAGATAGGCCTGGGTCTGCTTTTGCATGAACGCTCCGCGGTCCGGCCACGGTACCACGATTCCGGTCAGGCATCGACGGGTAAACACCTGTGGCGGCGCGGAGTTGCAATTGCACAGGAGTTCAGCTAACGTTTCCCTTCGGTCGCAATCCTTCCCCCTTGAGGTTTTCATTGAGCCGCAGAGAATCGGTAGATGCCCTCCGAAAAAAGATCGATCGAGTTGATTCCCGGATTGTAGCGCTGCTCAACGAGAGAGCGTCCGTTGCCCTGAAGATCGGGCACGAGAAGAATCGCACAGGAGGACCCGTTTACGTGGCGGACCGCGAACGGGTCGTGTATCGGCGGGTACTGGACGCCAACGGGGGTCCGCTGCCGGGCGCGTCCATTCGCGCCGTCTACCGGGAGATCGTTTCGGCTTGCCGCGGCATCCAGGCCCAGACGAAGGTGGCGTTCTTCGGCCCCGAGGCGACCTTCACCCACATGGCCGCGCAGCGGCATTTCGGCACCACCGTCCGCTACTTCCCCGAACGCACCATCCTCGACGTCTTCCGGGAGGTGGGGGCGGGCAACGTCGACTACGGCGTCGTGCCCATCGAAAATTCCACCGAGGGGGTGGTCACGCATACCCTCGATCTGCTGGAGGAGTCGAACGTTCAGATCTGCGGCGAGGTCAGCGTCGATATCGAGCTCTGCCTGCTGTCCCGGTCGGGCCGGGCCAAGGACATAGGCCGTATTCTCTCCCATTCGCATGCCCTGGGCCAATGCCGCCGCTGGCTTGCGGCGCACTATCCCGGCACCGCCGTCGAAGAGGTGTCGAGCACGGCCCAGGCCGCCCGGGAGGCGCGCGCGGACCGGGAGGTGGCGGCGGTCTCCAGCCGGTTGGCGGCCGACGTGTACGGGCTCAAGGTCGTCCAGGCCAACATCGCCGACAACCAAGACAACATCACCCGTTTCTTCGTCATCGGAAACGATCCGCCGTCACCCACCGGGGAGGACAAGACCAGCATCGCGTTCGCGGCCAAGGATCGCGTCGGCGTGCTCCATGAGCTGCTGGCCCCGTTCGCGAACCACGGCATCAACCTTACCAAGATCGAGTCGCGCCCCTCGCGCCAGAAGGCGTGGGAATACGTTTTCTTCATCGATTTCGTGGGGCATCAACAAGAACCACAAGTCAAGCTCGCCCTGGACCAGCTCTCCGACAGTTGCGTGTTTCTGAGGGTCCTCGGCTCCTATCCCGGCAGCCTATGAGTATCGCCGACAAGGTTCCGGATTATATTCGCGGCATCGTGCCCTACGTGCCCGGTAAGCCCATCGACGAGGTGGAGCGGGAATACGGCATTCGGGGGTCGGCCAAGCTGGCGTCCAACGAGAATCCGCTGGGGCCGTCGCCAAAGGCGGTGGCGGCGTTGCGGGAGCGGCTCGATGAGTTGCACCTGTACCCGGACGGCGGCTGTTTCCATCTCCGGCGTGCGTTGTCCGCCAAACTGGACGTCGCCCCCGAGCGGCTTATTTTCGGCAACGGCTCCAACGAGCTCATCGAGCTCGCGGTCCGGACCTTCCTGCGCCCCGGGGACGAGGCGTTGCTGTCCCAGGGCACCTTCGTGGCGTATGGCCTGGCGCTGGGCGCCATGGGCGCGGCCGTACGCACCGCGCCGCTGAAGGACTTCGGTTACGACCTCGAAGCCATGGCCCGCGCATTGACCCCCAAGACCCGCTGCGTCTTCCTGGCCAACCCCAACAACCCCACCGGCACGATCTACCGGCGCCCGGAATGGGAAGCCTTTCTCGAGCAGGTGGGACCGGACGTGCTGGTGGTGGCGGACGAAGCCTACTTCGAGTACGTGGACGACCCGGACTATCCCGACTCCCTCGACGATCACCGGGAGGGCCGTGCGGTTCTGACCCTGCGGACCTTCTCCAAGGTCTACGGGCTGGCCGGCCTGCGGGTGGGATACGCCATTGCCCATCCCGAGATCGTCGCGATGATGAATCAGGTGCGCGAGCCATTCAACGTCAGCGCCGCCGCCCAGTGGGCGGCAACCGCGGCGGTGGACGACACCGAGCACCTGCGCCGGAGCCTCGAGGTCAACCGGCAGGGTCTGGCCTTCCTGGCCGAGGGACTGGCGGCCATGGGCGTCGACTGGGTGCCGAGCCAGGCCAATTTCGTGCTGGTGCGGACGGGCCAGGTGGGGCGCGTGTTCGAAGAGCTACAGCGGCGGGGGGTCATCGTGCGCCCGGTGGGTCCGGAGTTCCCCGAGCACGTACGTGTCACCGTGGGGACCCCGGATGAAAACCGCAAGTTCCTCGACGGCCTGTCGCGTATCCTTGAAGGGGGTGGGGCCGGCTGATGTTTCGCACCATGGTGATCGCGGGCGTGGGACTCATCGGCGGGTCCCTGGCGTTGGCGGCCAGGGAGCGGGGCCTGGTGGACCGGGTCGTGGGATACGGGCGGAACGAGAAGACGCTGCGGCGGGGGAAGAAGATCGGCATTCTCGACCAATACTTCCTGCGCGCCGAGGATTTTCCCGAGGACGCCGACTTCCTGGTGCTGGCCACGCCGGTGAGCGCCATCGCGCCCCTGACCCGCTCGTTTCTCCCGCGCCTCGACCCCGCCTGTCTCATCAGCGACGTCGGCAGCGTGAAACGCCGGGTGGTGGCGGACATGGACCGGCTGTTGAAGGGCGGAGCGCCCTTCGTGGGGGCCCATCCCATTGCCGGCAGCGACCAGTGGGGTCCCGACGCGGCCAGGGGTGACCTGTTCGTTCGACGCCGCTGCATCATCACGCCCACCAGGAAGAGCGCCCCCGGCGCGGTGAAGCGGCTGCGCACCTTCTGGCGCCGCGTGGGAGCGAAGGTCGAGTTGATGGACGCGGCGCTCCACGACCGGATTCTGGGCGTGGTCAGCCATCTCCCCCACGTGGCGGCCTCGGCCCTGGTGAACGCCCTGGAGCGCACCAAAGTGGGCTCGCTGGATCTGGCCGGGTATTGCGGCTCGGGGTTCAAGGACACTACCCGCATCGCCGCCGGCCGCCCGGAGCTTTGGCGCGACATCTGCCTGCTCAACCGCGAGGCGGTATTGAAAGGGCTTGGGGAACACGCCCGGGGGATCGAGCGCTTCATGGACTGCATACGGCGGAACGACGGCCCGGGGCTGGAGCGGGAGTTCGAGCGGGCGCTGGCCACCCGCAAGAGGATGACGTAGGGGCGGCCGGCCGTCGCCCTTCATGACCGGTGCGACAGGGCACTGAGTGCGACAGGGCACTGAGGATGACCATAAAGGTAGAACAGGTTTCGCGTCCTCTCGGGGGCGAGCTGGAGGTGCCGGGGGACAAGTCCATCGGGCACCGGGCCGTGATCATGGGGTCGGTGGCGCGAGGCGAGACGCGCATCGACAACATGTCCGCGGGCGCCGACAACTCCAGCACCGTGGCGGCCTTCAGGCGCATGGGCGTGCAGTTCCGGCGCGAGGCCGGCACCCTGTGCATCGAGGGCGGAGGTTGGGACGCATTGCAGGCTCCGCCGGAGGTCATCGATTGCGGGAACTCGGGCACCACCATGCGTCTGTTGACGGGTCTGCTGGCCGGCCGGCCCTTTGACACCCGTCTCGACGGCGACGACTCGCTCCGCACCCGTCCGATGAAGCGGGTCATCGACCCGCTGACGCGAATGGGCGCCGAGGTCACCGGACAGGACGGCCGCGCCCCCTTGGAGATTCGCGGAAAAGCGCTCCGCGGTATCGAGTACGTCTCGCCGGTGGCCAGCGCGCAGGTCAAGTCGGCGGTGCTGCTCGCGGGTCTGCAGGCGCGGGGTGAGACGTGCCTCGAGGAGCCGTATCGTTCCCGGGATCACACCGAGATCATGGCGCGAGGGTTCGGCGCCTCCATCGAGAGCGCCGGGCGCAAGGTGGTGGTCAAGGGCGGGCAGGAGCTTTCGGGCACGCGGCTCCGGGTGCCGGGCGACATCTCGTCGGCCGCGTTCCTGGCCGTGGCCGCGGCAACCATACCCGGGTCGGATGTGTCTATCCTGAGCGTGGGCTGCAATCCCACGCGCAGCGGCGTGATCGAGGTGTTGCGGGCCATGGGCGCGGACATCGAGATGACGCGCACCTGGGATGAGGCGGGCGAGCCGGTGGCCGATTTCCGGGTGAGGGGCGGCGTGTTGCAGGGTACCGAGGTTCAGCCCGAGCTCGCGCCCCGCACCATCGACGAATATCCGGTGCTGTTCGTGGCCGCCGCCCTGGCCGAGGGGCCGACGCTGTTCCGCGACGTCGGGGAGCTGCGTTTCAAGGAATCCGACCGGATCGCGGCCATGCATCTCGAGCTCTCCAAGATGGGCGTAAAGATGGAGGTGCGGGGCGACGATGTAACGGTCGAGGGCGCCGGGGAGCTTGAGAGCGCCTCGGTGGAGAGTCACGGCGACCATCGGGTGGCCATGGCGCTGGCGGTTGCCGGCCTGTCGACCCGGGGCGGAATCGCGCTCTCGAACGAGGAGTGCGTCAAGGTGTCGTTTCCCGGCTTTTTCGAAAGTCTCGGGAAAATAGGCGGTTGACGGCATGGCGGGTTGCGGCACTGGTTGTGACTTGTGCCAAGTGAGGATAGGATAGTTGATCGTGGCCATCGACGGCCCGGCGGGCGCCGGCAAGAGCACGGTTGCCAAGGCCGTGGCGAAGCGTCTCGGATATCGCTATATGGATACGGGAGCCATGTATCGGGCATTGGCATGGAAAGCCATGCGCCACGGCGCGGCGCCGGACGACGAGAGCGCCCTGGGAAGGATTCTGGAGAGCACCGACGTGGACCTTGGAGCCGACGGCACGGTCATGCTGGACGGCGCGGACGTGAGTGGAGCGATCCGGACGCCGGAGGTCGGGCAGATGGCTTCGCAGGTTTCCGGGATGAAGATCGTCAGGCAACGGATGGCGGACCTGCAGCGCGCCATGGGCCGTAGCGGCAGCGTTGTCGCCGAGGGCCGTGACATGGGTACTGTGGTGTTCCCCGAGGCCGAGGTAAAAGTCTACCTGGATGCCTCGCCGGAGACGCGCGCCCGGCGGCGTTTCGACGAATTGGCGGCAAAGGATTCCACGCTGACGCTGGAGCAGACGCTGGCGGACGTCATGCGCAGAGACCGGCGGGACAAGGAGCGGGCGGTGGCGCCCTTGCGCAGGGCGGATGACGCGGTGTTTATCGATTCGACCGCGATGCCGGTGGACGCCGTCGTCGACAGGATACTTCAAGAAGTGAATTCGAAATCCAATGAGAATGGGAGAATTGCTTAATGACGGAAGGTGAGGCGAACAAGAGCCAGGAGACTGCGGAGGATCAGGTCACTGCGGAGGGCCATGTGACTGCGGAGGGCCATGTGACCACGGAGAGCGCCGTGACCGCGGAGAGCGAAGCGGCTGCGGAGAGCGAAGCGGCTGCGGAGACCCCTGTGACCCGAGAGAGCGAAGCGGCTGCGGAGAGCCCCGTGGCCGAGGAGAGCCAGGCGACTTCGGAGGGCCAGGAGACTTCGGAGGGCCAGGAAGCGATGGCCGCCGAGGACGACTTCCAGTCTCTGTTCGAGGAAAGTCTGCAGGCGGTGAAGCCGGGCGGCGTGGTGACGGGCAAGGTGGTTGACGTCAACCCGACCCACGTGGTGGTTGACGTGGGCTACAAGACCGAGGGCCGCATTTCGGTTCAGGAGTTCCAGGATCGCGACGGAACGCTGCAGGTTGGCGTTGGCGATGATGTGGACGTCTTCTTCGAGTCTCCTGAAGGTGATCGGGGGGAGATCGTGCTCTCCCGTCAAAAGGCCGAAAGCATCAAGGTCTGGGACCGTATCGAGAAGGCGCATGACGAGATTACGCCGGTCGAGGGAATTATCGTCGCGCGGGTCAAGGGCGGTTTCAAGGTGGACCTCGGGGTTGACGGTTTCCTTCCCGGATCCCATGTGGACATCCGGCCGACTCGCAATCTCGACCAGTTCGTCGGCAAACGGGATCGGTTCACCATCCTCAAGTACAACAGGATGCGGGACAACGTGGTGGTGTCGCGCAAGGTCCTGCTCGAGAAGGAACGGGAGGTGCTCAAGAAGGAGACCCTGGCGGTTCTGGACGAGGGCGTGATCCTGGAGGGCGTGGTCAAGAACATCACGGACTACGGTGCCTTCGTCGATGTCGGCGGAATCGACGGGATCCTGCATATCACCGACATGTCGTGGGGTCGGGTCAATCATCCGAGCGACTTGTTGAGCCTCGGCGAGACCATGCGTGTCGTGGTGCTCAAGTTCGACAAGGAAAGAGAACGGATCTCCCTGGGGATGAAGCAGATCACTCCGGATCCCTGGGAGTCGGTGTCGGACCGGTACCCGGTCGACTCGAAGATCACCGGCAAGGTGGTGGGCTTGACCGACTATGGCGCGTTCGTGGAACTGGAGAAGGGGGTCGAGGGACTGATCCACGTATCGGAGATGTCCTGGGCCAAGAAGCTCTCGCATCCCTCCAAGGTCGTCCAGGTTGGCGAGACCGTGGAAGCCATGGTCCTGAACGTCGACCCCGGCCGCAGGCGCATCTCGCTGGGGCTGCGCCAGGTGTTGCCCAACCCGTGGTTCCTGGCGAAGGAAAAGTACCCCGAAGGCAGCGTCATCCAGGGGCCGGTGCGCAACATCACGGACTTTGGCGTCTTCGTGGGGGTCGAGGAGGGTATCGACGGGCTGATCCACATCTCGGATCTGGACTGGACCAAGAAGATCAAACACCCGTCGGAGCTCTACAAGAAGGGTGACATCGTGGAAGCCAAGGTGCTTGGCGTCGACCCGCAGGTGGAGCGGTTCTCCCTCGGGGTGAAGCAATTGAGCATGGATCCCTGGGAGCGGGTGGTCAACGAGCACCCGCCGGGAACCCGGATCGAGGGCCCGATCGTCAGAGTGCTGGACTTCGGAGTGTTCGTGCGCGTGGGCGAAGGCGTGGAAGGATTGATCCATGTCTCCCAGCTCAGCACCGAGCACGTCGAGAAACCCTCGAGCCTCTACCAGGTGGGCGACGTGGTCGAGGCGGAAGTGGTCAATGTGGACCTTCAGGAACGGAAGATCGGGCTCAGCATCCGCCAGCTCAAGCGTTCGGAGGAGAGGGAAGAGCTGGAGACGTACCTGAAGCGGGAGAAGGAGGCGGGACGCTTTTCTTTCGAGACCATTCTGAACGAGGAGTTGAAGCTGGACCGGGAGGGCCGCCCGGGGACGGAGACCCAGGACAGCGAGAAAGACAAGGGTTAGCGGCCTGCCACCAGGTTTCCGCCGGACGCACTTTCGGGGAACTGCATGACTAAGCGAGACCTGATCGAAGAAATCAACGACCGGTTTCCCCACCTGTCACGTTTCGATGCGGAGGTGATCATCAACTCCGTCTTCGACTCCCTGATCACCGCCCTGCAGCGGGAAGAACGCATCGAGATCCGGGGCTTCGGCAGTTTTGTGGTGAAGCACCGGAGGGCTCGAGACGGGCGCAACCCCAAGACCGGGGAACTCGTTTCGGTATCTTCCAAGCGGGTCCCGTTCTTCAAGGTCGGCAAGGAGCTCCGGCTGCGGGTCAACCAGAGCCCCGTCGGCGAGGACGGCTGCTAGACGGCTGCTGGCGGGACCGCAGGTTTCGAGAACCATACCAACAGGATCTAAAGGCTGGCAGGAGGAACTGGCGTGGAATCCATCAAAACCTTGGGCGAATTGAAACGCAGCGGGATTGCCGTACGATCCGTGCGCGATGAGATGCGCCACAATCTCATGAATCATCTCAAGTCCGGGGACCCCATACTGCCGGGAATCGTGGGCTACGACGAGACGGTGATACCGGAGATCGAGAACGCGGTACTGTCGGGCCACCACATGGTGTTTCTCGGTGAGCGGGGCCAGGCGAAGTCGCGCATCATCCGCGGTCTCACGATGTTGCTGGACGAGGAGATCCCCAGGGTCATGAGTTGCGAGATCAACTGCGACCCCTTCAACGTCATCTGCACTTCGTGCCGGCGACGTCTGGCGGAGAAGGGCGACGACCTCGAGGTGGAATGGATCGGCCGGGACCAGCGGTACGGCGAGAAGCTCGCGACCCCGGACGTTTCCATCGCCGATCTCATCGGCGAAATCGATCCCATCAAGGTGGCGGAAGGGCGCTACCTGGCGGACGAGGAAACGATTCACTACGGCCTCGTGCCCCGTACCAACCGGGGCGTGTTCGCGGTCAACGAGCTGCCGGATCTCACGGAGAAGGTGCAGGTCGGGCTGTTCAATCTGATGGAGGAGAAGGACGTCCAGATCAAGGGGTACAAGATCCGTCTGCCCCTCGACGTGGTCATCGTCGCCAGCGCGAACCCCGAGGACTATACCAGCCGCGGCCGTATCATCACGCCCCTGAAGGACCGGTTCGATGTCCAGATCAGGACCCACTACCCGCGTCAGGTGGAGCACGAGATCGACATCATGGAGCAGGAATCCGCCTCCCTCGAAGACCGCAGCCACACGGTGGTGATTCCGGACTTCATGAAGGAGGTGCTGGGCCATCTGACTTTCGAGGCCCGCAACTCGAGCGAGATCAACCAGTCCTCCGGCGTCAGCGTCCGTATCAGCATCAACAACTACGAGAGCATGGTCAGCAACGCCGAGAAACGCGCGTTGCGGGCGGGCGAAACCGACATCGTGCCGCGGGTCAGTGATCTCCACGCGGTGCTTCCCTCCACCTGCGGCAAGATCGAGGTCGAGTACGTCGGCGAGGAGAAGAACGAGGAGGAGCTCATCGAGCGGCTGTTGAACCGCGCGATACTCAAGACCTTCGACACCCGGCTCGACGTCAACGCGCTGCAGAGCGTCATCGAGTACTTCAACTCCGGCTGGGGGGTGGAGGTGTCCGATGAGATGCGCTCGGAGGACTAC
>JAPOQB010000607.1 GCA_026710965.1 Deltaproteobacteria bacterium
AGCTTCAGGACGAGAACCGCAGGATTTCCCGGGCCAGCCTTCTCTTGTCGTCCAGGGTGTCCATGCGGATCGACGTCGCCTTCACGTCGATGCCGAGCTTCTCGACGGCCGGTTGCAGATCCCGGTCCTCCGTGTCGATGACGAGCACGTCCACGAAATCCCGGTAGGCCCCGGCGAGCCCCGCCACCGACGCCTCCACACCCAGAATGGCCATAAACCGGTGCGCCGGGCCGCTGAAGGAACGCCCCCGCACCATGGGACTCACGGCCGCCACCCTGGCGGAGGTCTCCCGCAAGGCCTCCCGGATACCGGGTACCGCGAGGATGGGGCCGATGCTGGTGGCCGGGTTGCTGGGGCAGACCGCTACCAGGTCGGCGCCGCGGATAGCCTCCAGGACGCCCGGCGCCGGGCGGCACTGTTCGATCCCCTGGTAACGCAGGCTCAGGACCTCCGGCTGCCAGCGGGCCTTGACGAAGTACTCCTGAAAGGAAAGCTCACCCTCCGGGGTCGAGAGCCGCGTCTCCACCCGCTCGTCGGACATGGGCAGCACGGCGGAGCTCACCCCCAGCTCGCGGCAAAGCGTGGCCGTGATGAGCGACAGCGGCTGCCCCTGGGCCAGCATGCGGGTGCGGGTGAGGTGGGTGGCGATGTCCCGGTCGCCGAGCCGAAACCAGCTCTCGTTGCCGAGCCGCTGGAGCTGGTCCAGCACCGCGAAGGTGTCGCCCCGGATGCCCCAGCCCTTGGCGGGATCGATGAGGCCGGCCAAGGTGTAGACGATGGTGTCGACGTCGGGAGAAACGTGGAGGCCGTGCACTACCGAGTCGTCGGCGGTATTGCACACCACCACCAGGTCTTCGGGCGCGGTCTCCTCGTGGAAGCCCAGAACGAGCTTGGCCCCGCCCGTGCCCCCCGTGAGGAGGACTATCATTGTCCTACAGGCCGGCCACCGGCTGGTCCGGAGCGCTGCCGGATGCCGCGAACTCACCGGCGGGAAGATCGGGCTCGTCCCCCCACGTCCTGAGAATCGAGTAGCCGGTGGACCGCTCGGCGGGCACCCGATTGATCTGGCGGATCAATGAGCGGAACTCGTGGGGCCAGATCATCTGCCCCTCGGTGGAGCCCGCCAGCCGCGAGATGCTCTCCTCCATGAGCGTGCCGCCGAAGTCGTTGGCGCCGGACTTGAGGCAAAGCTGCGACATGCGCCGGCCCATCTTCACCCAGGACACCTGGACGTTGGGAATGGCGTCGTTCAAGAGCACCCGCGCCAGCGCGTGGACCCGGATGTCCTCTTCCTCCGTGGGTCCGGGCCGCGCCAGGCCCTGCTGGTAGAGCGCGGTATTCTCGTGCACGAACCCCAGCGGGACGAACTCGGTGAAGCCGCCGGTCTCCTTCTGGATGTCCCGCAGCAGCAGCATATGGTTCACCCAGTGGCTGCCGTTCTCCCGGTGGCCATACATCATGGTGGAGGTGGTGAAGATGCCCACCTCATGGGCGGTGCGGATCACCCGGGTCCACTGCTCGGTGCTGACCTTGTTCTTGGACAGCACCATCCGCACCTCGTCGTCGAGGATCTCCGCGGCCGTGCCCGGCACGCTGTCGAGGCCGGCCTCGCGCAACATCCGCAGGTATTCGGCCAGCGGAAGGCCGGTGAGCTCCACGCCGTAGGTAATCTCCATCGGCGAGTAGGCATGTATGTGGATGCCGGGAACGCGGGACCGGATGGCCTGCAACAGGTCACGGTAATAGTAGGGTGTCATGCCCCGGGGCAGGCCCCCTTGCATGCAGATCTCGGTGGCGCCGCGGTTCCACGCCTCTTCGGCCTTGTCCGCCACATCTTCCAGCGAGTTGTCCCAGCTTCCGGCCTTGTTGGGGCCGGTGTGAAACGCGCAGAACTTGCAGCCGACGTAGCACACGTTGGTGAAGTTGATGTTGCGGCACACCACGTAGGTGACGCGGTCGCCCACCTTGGCCTGCCGCATCAGGTCGGCCGTGACCGCCAGGGCTGCGAGCTCGTCGCCGCTCACCTCGGACAGTGTCAGCCCTTCGTCCCGCGTGATCTCGCGGCCCTCCAGGGCGCGCTCCAGGATTCGTGCGACGCGTTCGTCGATGCGGGGCAGCAGCTCGTTCAGCCGTTCGGCCCCGTCGTCATAGTCGAACATCGCTTCGATGTGGCTCATGATTTCCTCCAGCGGCGACGAGACCGTCGTCGCCGCACAACCTCTCGACGTAGGGGATCAGCTCGGGCGCGATGAACCGCTCCGCCCGGGCGATGTATTCGGGATAGATGGGGAGCCGCGGCCTCAACGTGAAACCCGCGGCCGCGGTCCGCTCCGCCAGCTCCACGAGCTCGGGCCATGGGGCCTCGGGGTTGATGAAGTCGCGGGTGACGGGCGACACCCCGCCCCAATCGTTGATGCCCGCGTTAAGGTACCACTCATAGCACTCCGGCGTGAGATTGGGCGGCGCCTGGATGTTCATGTCGCCGCCCAGGATCAGCCGCGCCAGCGCGATGGTCCTCGCCTCCTCTTCGTATTCCGGCTGCGGGTGGTCGTGCATGGGAATCTCGGGCTTCACGCGGAAGTTCTGCACGATCACTTCCTGTATGTGGCCGTGGCGTTCATGCAAGTCCCGGATGGCGTACAGCGACGCGATGCGCTCCTCCCAGGTCTCGCCGATGCCGATGAGGATCCCGGTGGTGAAGGGGATGCGCAGCCTGCCCGCCTCCGCCAGGGTCCGGAGCCGGGCCGACGGCTTCTTGTCGGGCGCGTCGGCATGGGGACCGCCGGGCGCTGTGAGTCGCTCGCTGACGTTCTCCAGCATGAGCCCCATGCTCACGTTGACCTGCCTGAGCCGCTCCAGATCCGCGCGGCCCATGAGCCCGGGGTTGGCGTGGGGCAGCAATCCGGTCTCTTCCAGCACGATGCGGCAGGCGTCGTACAAATATTCCAGCGTTCTGCGGTACCCGCCTTGCCGCAGGAACTCCCGCATCTCGGGATAGATGGCCTCCGGCTTGTCCCCCAGGCTGAACAGGACCTCGGTGCAGCCCATCGCCGCGGCCCGCCGCACCGTCTCCAGCACCTCGTCCAGGGTCAGGGTCCTGGCGCCCTCCTCCCCGGGAGCCTTGCGAAACGTGCAATACCCGCAGAAGTCGCGACAGAGATTGGTCAGCGGAATGAAGACCTTGGGGGAGAACGTGACGGTCCGGCCCTTGTGACGGTCGCGCAACTCCGCCGCCACTCGAAGAAGCGCCGTGAGATCCTCTCCCTCGACACTGGACAGCAGAAGGGCGTCGCCCGGCGTGAAGGCCCTCCCATCAAGACATTCCCGCAGTAGTCGTAGGAGTCGGCGCGTCGTCATTGGCCAAACGCTCAAGATGGTTTGAATAACCGATAAGGGTGTTCAGGTCAACTCGCTCCCGGCGAGGTTTCACCGCTCCGGGAAACAAGCGTGCAGGGTCTTGCTTTTTCGCGACAGATGAAGGAAATTTTTGGTCTAGTACCAACGCCCGTCTCCGGCGCAACGGAGGCAAGGAGTCCGGCCATGTCAGATGACCCGCAAGATGATAGTATACCGCCGTCGTGCAGACCGCCCTTGAAGGCTCCCATCGTCCTCCCACACCTCCTTGGAGTCTCGATTGCCCCACCGGGACCCATGTGCCCCTAGACTGAACTGAACGTCCGTGGAAAGTTTCCGCGCCCGGCTCACCCGGGAGCGGGATTCTTCCGTGCCCTTATTGCGTCCCGGCACATTCCGGACGGGAGATCTATTGATGCTTGAGAGCCTATGGTTGGGTGCAACCGTCATCTTCCTGTTGATCCTGGCGAACGGCTTCTTCGCCGCCGCGGAGATCGCGGTCATCGCCACGCGCAGGATCCGTACCGACCAGACCCGCGGCAAGGGCGCGCGCTCGGCGGCGGCCCTGGACCGGCTCAAGGAAGAGCCGGACCGTTTTCTGGCCACGGTCCAGATCGGGATCACCTTCGTCGGCACCCTGGCTTCCGCCATCGGCGGCGCCGGCGCCATCCAGCTCCTGGAGCCGCGAATCGAGACGCTGCCGCTCCCCTACGCCGAAGTCTGGGGCAACTACGCCGCCATCCTCATCGTGGTCCTGCCCATCGCCTACCTGAGCCTGGTGCTGGGCGAGCTCGTGCCCAAGTCCCTGGCACTGCGCTATTCCGAACGGATCGCCTCTTTCGTCGCCCTCCCCATCGACGCCATCTCCAGGAGCACGTCGTTCCTGGTGCAGATCCTGACCCGCTCCAGCAACGGCGTGCTGCGGATCTTCGGCGGCCGGGACACCGGCAGCGCCAGCTTCATTTCCGAGGAGGAAGTCAAATCGCTTATCCGCGAAGGCACCGCCAAGGGGATCTTCGACGAGACCGAGAAAGAGCTGATCCACAGCGTCTTCGACTTCGTGGATACGCCCGTGCGCGCGGTGATGATCCCCCGGACCGAGATTCACGCCGTCGCCATCGCAACGGAGCCCGCCGACCTCCTGCGGAACTTCGTCGAGAGCGGCTTTTCCCGGTTGCCGGTGTACGAGAACGACATGGATCAGGTCCTGGGCATCATGTACAACAAGGACGTTCTGCGGGCGATGCAGGCCAACGAGCCCATCGACCTGCGCAACATGATGCATCCGCCTTTCTTCGTGCCCAGCTCGCTGCCCATCAGCCAGCTCCTGAAGGACCTGCAACGGCGCCGGATGGCCTTGGCCATGGTGGTGAACGAGTACGGTGAGGTGGAGGGGCTTGTCACCCTGGAGGACGTCATCGAGGAGATTGTCGGCGAGATCCGCGACGAGTACGACGCCGAGGAGCGGGGGCCGGTGGAGCGGCTGCCGGACGGCTCGCTGGTGGTGTCGGGCTCCGCGCTGCTCAGAGACCTGCAGTCGGACTACGAGCTGCCCTTCGAAGAAACCGTGGACTACCACACCCTGGCGGGGTTCGTGCTGGCGAAGCTGAAGCTTATCCCCAGGGGCGGCGAGAAGATCGAAACCGACGGCCACCGGCTCACCATAGTGGACGTCGAAGGCCGCAGGATCGTCAAGATCCGGGTGGAGGAAAACCGCCGGGTCAACGCCGCGGTGCAATAGCGCGCCGGGACCGCCGCGCTATCCCCCGCCGAATGCCTGGGCAAGATCCGAGAG
>JAPOQB010000739.1 GCA_026710965.1 Deltaproteobacteria bacterium
CGTAGTTGAAGTTGTTGAGGATGATGCAGGTGGTCGGGATGTTCTCGCGCACGGCGGTTTCCAGTTCGGCGCCGTTGTAGAGGAAGGAGCCGTCGCCGCTCAAGGTGACCACGGGGCGCTCCGGGGCAGCGAGCTTGGCGCCGAGGCCCACCGGGTAGCCGATGCCGATGGCGGCGAGGCCCTGGGGCGCCAGCAGGCTCCGCGGGCGCTCGAAGGTCTGGTACTCGTAGACGTAGCCGGGGCCGACGCCGGCGTCGATGGAGATAATGGCGTCCTTGGGCAGGACCTTGCGCAGGGCGGCGTGGGCCCGGCGGGGATCGATGGGGCGGCCGTCGTAGCGCGCAGCCCGGTGACGGTGTTTGTCCTGCGCGGCGCGCACGGCGGCGGCCTTCCTGAGCCAGCCCACGCGCCCCCCGCCGTTTCGCTTCACCGCCCGCAACAGTGCCTTGACGGCGACCCGGGCGTCGGCCTGGATGCCCACGTCCACGGGGTAGACCCGGCCGATGTTGTTCCGGTCCTGGGCCACGTGAATGAGCCTGGTTCCGGGGGCGAAGAAGTCCGGACGCCAGAAGGTGGTGAGGTGGCCCAGGCTCGTGCCCACGGCCAGCACCAGGTCGGCCTGCTTGAAGAAGGCCTGGGCCTCGGGCAGCGCCCCCCGGCCGATGGTGCCGAGGTACAAGGGATAGGACTGGGGCGCGACGTCGTCCCGGCCGGTGGAGGACATGATGGGGGCGCTAAGGCGCTTGGACAGCGAAACGACTTCATCGCAGGCCTCCGACCAGAGGACTCCGCCGCCGGCCAACAGCACCGGCCGGCGCGCCTTCTCGAGCAGCCGCGCGGCCGCGGCCAAGGCTTCGGCGTCGGGCGCCGCGACAGCCACGTCGCCCCGGAAAAGCCGGCCCATGTCCGGCATCTCCACGTTCTCGTTCAACACGTCGCGCGGCAGGTCCAGGTGCACCGGGCCGGGCACTCCCGTCATGGTCCGCTGGTAGGCCTCCCAGGTCAGGGCCGCCGCCTGCTCGGGCTTGCGCACCTGCGCGGACCACTTGACCACCGGCCGGAAGATGGCCTGCTGGTCGAGCTCCTGGGCCGAATCCCGGAACATGTCCTTCAGCATGGGCGCGCCGGTGATGACCAGCACGGGACTCTGGGCGTGGAAGGCGTTGGCCACCCCGGTCAACAGGTTGGTGGCGCCCGGGCCGTTGGTGGCGATGCACACCCCGGGCCGGCCGGCGATGCGCGCAAACCCGTCGGCCATGAGGGCGGCGGCCTGCTCGTGTCGCGTGGAGAGAAACTGGATGTCGTCCCGGCCGTACATGCCGTCGAGTATCTCGAGCATGCATGAACCCACGACGCCGATCACCTTGCGGACGCCGAGTTGCGCCAGCACTTCGGCGACCGCATGTCCCGCGGTCATTTGCATGATGTGGTTCCTCCAGGGGTCCGGTGCGCAAGGCGCCAGGTTCGATGCCTTCGAGGCTATCTCCGAACCGTAAAGGAGGCAGGCAGGCAAAACAAGTGTGGAGGGACGCCGTATGCGTCGGGCCGCGCCGACACGGTGCATTTTCGGTGAGAAATACGCGGATACTATGCCGGCGCTTCGCGCTGCACGCCGTACAGCCGGAGGAACTTCCGCGCGGCTCGTTCGGCCTTGTCCTCGATGTCGGCTTCGGACGGTTTCTCGATCACACCAAACAACCTTCGTGCATGCGCATCTCCGAGGAGGAGCGCGAGAAAAGTCTCCGCCGCTTCGTGCACATCGTCGATCCGGAGAACGCCGCACGCCCGGCACCGTTCCAGATAGTCGGCGAGGGAACGCAACGTGGAATCACGGCCCAGTTTCGTGACGCTTTCGGCCAACGAGGGCGCCGAGCGCGCCTCGGCAACGGCAGCCCGGTCAATGGCGACGGCTTGCTCGTCAAGTAGCACCGCCGCCAGTACCCGGCCGAAGTCGGTCAATACGGACTCGACCGGAACGTTATCAGGATACTCATTGACCTTTACACGCGTTCGCGCGGCGTTCCGGCGGACCACTGCCTCGAACAGCCCCAGCTTGTCCCCGAACCAGGCATAGAGCGTCTCCTTCGACGCCGCTGCCCGTTGCGCCACCGCCAGCATGGTGGTGTCGCGATACCCCCGCTCCACGAGGATATCGACCGCGATGTCGAGGATCTGGGCACGGCGAGGCACATGGGAAGCATTCTTTCGTTGGCGCTTCGCTGGAGAACATTCCATCAAAGGAAATATTCTCTTTATCGATGGATAACTCAAACACTCGCAACGAGACCGGGCGGTCAGGCGACGAACAAATCGTGGAATCCACCGGGCACCTCTGGTAAGAGTGAACCGGGAGGAGTTCCCGCGGGGCTTCAGCCTCCGCGAGGATCCGAGATGAGAGGAGCAACGCATGGAACCCAGCGGCATCATATTCACGGAGCGCCGGGAGCAGCCCGTCAAGCAGTGGCCCTTCCAGGACAAGAAGGTGGGGCAGACCAGAAAGGCCCAGCGTCATCCGCTCACCCGCAGGTACATGTTCATGCGGGAGGACCACGAC
>JAPOQB010000740.1 GCA_026710965.1 Deltaproteobacteria bacterium
CACACCGCGGTTCGCCTTCATGTAGGGCTCGTGGTAGGCCTTCTGCTGGCTGGCCGTATAAGCCCCGCCCCACGACACGACGTTCAGATTCTGCGCGTTGGCGCTTCCGGCCAGCGCAACGGCTGCCGCGATGACCATCGAGCTCAGTATTCGTCTCATTGCATATCTCCCTATTCGCTGTCGTCGTTGACCGGACACGCCGGTCCTTACGCCGCCATCGCTTTTCCGGCGGCAAAACACATCCCCGGATTCCCTGTCACCCAGGCGGGGACACCTCCCCTGACGCATCGAGCGCCCTGCAATCCTCCGCCGCCCAGCCGAGACGAACCCGCGTGCCTTCGCTCAGAGGGGCATGGTCCTGGGCGTTTGGAACCTTGACGATAAACTCATCGTGTCCCGCCACCGACAGGCGGGCGCGTTTGTGATCGCCGAGATAGATCAACTCCTCGACGCGGCCGCTGAGGACATTTTCTTCCGTGACCCCCGTCGGTTCGATGGCGACCCGCTCGGGGCGCAACGACAGGGTGGTGGGTTCTCCCTTGCCGAGCACGTTGATCTTGAGCGCGCGAACGGTTGCCCCGTCCTCGAGTCTCACCCGGCAGTAGGCCCCTTCGACCGACACCACCGTGCCGTGCAGGCGGTTGTTCTCGCCAATGAACTGCGCCACGAAGCAGTTCTCGGGCTCTTCGTAGAGTACGCTGGGCGTGGCAAGCTGCTGGATCACGCCGTCGTTGAAGACCGCGATCCGGGTGGACATCGTCAGCGCTTCGGACTGATCGTGGGTCACATAGACGACCGTGACGCCGAGGTTCTCGTGAATGCGCTTGATCTCGTACTGCATTTCCTCGCGCAGGTTCTTGTCCAGCGCCCCCAGGGGCTCATCCATCAGGACCAGGGCGGGCTCGAACACAAGGGCCCGGGCAACCGCCACGCGCTGCTGTTGACCGCCGGAAAGCTGTGCCGGCCTCCGATTTTCGAAACCGGACAGCCGGACCATCTCGAGCACCCGCTCCACCTTGGCCTTGACGTCCGGTTTCGAAATCTTGCGGACCTGCAGCGGAAACGCCAGGTTCTCCGCCACCGTCATGTGCGGGAACAGCGCGTAGTTCTGAAACACCATGCCGATGTCGCGTTTGTGCGGCGCGACACGATTGATGGGCTGGCCGTTGAGATAGATCTCGCCGTGGGTCGCGGGCTCAAAACCCGCGAGCATCATCAGGCAGGTGGTCTTGCCGGATCCGGACGGCCCCAACATGGTCAGGAACTCGCCGGCTTCTATGTCCAGATTGAGGTCCTTGACGACGAGGGTCTCGCCGTCATAGCTCTTCTGGACGCGATCGAATCTTACTATCCTGGGCTTGGCCTCGATCATTCGGCTATCGACCCCGGGGACGTACATACACGGGCATGCTGAATACTGCCGCGGCCGGCATCCACGCAACTCAACCCGCACAAACGAAAAGCAGGGTATCAGACGCCATAGTATACAAAACGGTACGCGGTCAAGCCAAAATGACGGGCCTATCCCTTGCGGACGATGTTGTGCTCCGGCCCGTACGGAAACCCGGTGATGTCCTCGGCGCCGTCCTCCGTCACCACCAGGATGTCGTGCTCGCGGTAGCCGCCGGCGCCGGGCCGGCCCTCGGGGATCATGATCATCGGCTCCATGGACACTACCATGTTGGGCACGAGCACCGTGGTGACGTCCTCGCGAAGCTCGAGGCCCGCCTCGCGACCGTAGTAGTGGCTCAGCACGCCGAAGCTGTGGCCGTAGCCGAACGTGCGGTTTTCGAGCAGGCCGTAACGTTCGTAAATCGTGTTGAGCTCGGCGGCGACATCGCAGCAACGTACCCCGGGCTGGATCAGACCGATCCCGGTCTCGTGCACCTCGACATTGATCTTCCATAGCCGCAGGTGGTCGTCCGAGCACTCCTCGGCGAACAGGGTGCGCTCGAGGGCGGTGTAGTAGCCGGCGGGCATCGGAAAGCAGTTCAGGCTCAGGATGTCGCCGCGCTCGATCTTCCGCGAAGTGACCGGGTTGTGGGCGCCATCGGTATTGATGCCGGACTGGAACCAGGTCCACGTATCCATCAACTCCACGTGGGGTTGGCTCCTGCCAATCTCGCGCACCATGGCTTGGGTCGCGTGCAGGGCCACCTCGTACTCCGGCACTCCGACCCCGATGGCCTCCACGCAGGCTGCCCCGCCGATATCGGCGATGCGCGCGCTTTCGCGAATCCAGGCGATCTCCTCGTCCGACTTGACCATCCGCATGCGCATGGCCGGCTTGCTCACGTCGACCAGGTCCGTGGTGGGCAAGGCTCCCTGAAGCTTGCGCAGGTTTTCCAGGTTGACGTGGTCGAACTCGATGCCGACCCTGCCGCCATCCGGGATCAGCCGCTTCACCGCGACGAAGTAGTTGTCCCGGTGCCAGTCGGTATAGACGACGTTGTCGCCGAAGGTGCGCCGCCAGGGTTGGCCCGCGTCGATGTTGGCCGAGATGGTGGTCTGGCCCTCGTGCGTCACCACCAGGCCGTAGGGCCGCCCGAAGGA
>JAPOQB010000742.1 GCA_026710965.1 Deltaproteobacteria bacterium
CGTCATAATATGCGGAGGATTTTTCGTCGTCGGCAAGGCGCGATGACGAGCAGTGGCGGGCACCACGCGAGGAAGAGCAACGCAGCCGACGGCGAAAAAGACCCGCAGATTATGATGCGAATTAACCAGACACCACACTAGGAGCCTGTCGGGTTTTTGCGTCTTTCGGCTTCGCTTCGCGAAGCCTGTCCCGAGCCCTGTCGAAGGGCTCAGGACGAACGGCTCTATTTCCTCGGGGCCGTTCGTCCTCAGCGTAGCCGGGCGAGGTCGAAGGGCGCTACCCAGGAGCTGCCCGGACGATTCGTTGAACTGTCATGCCCTGTGGGAACACGGGGCCAAGGAGCCCACTATGTCAGACCCCACCCGTTTCCGAGCCATGGTCGTCAGCGAGAACGAGGACAAGACCTTCTCCCGCGCCATCGGCGAGCGATCCGCGGACGACCTGCCGGACGGCGACCTGCTGGTCTCGGTGGCCTATTCGTCCCTCAATTACAAGGATGCACTGTCGGCCTCCGGCAACAAGGGCGTCACCCGCAACTTCCCCCACACCCCCGGCATCGACGCCGCGGGCACGGTGGTGGAGAGCGGGAGCGGCGATTTCGCCGCGGGCGACGAGGTGGTGCTCACCGGCTTCGACCTGGGCGCCAACACCGACGGCGGCTTTGCCGAGTACGTGCGGGTGCCGGCCGCCTGGGCGGTGAAACGCCCGGACGGACTGAGCCTCAAGGAGAGCATGGTCTACGGCACCGCCGGCTTCACCGCAGCGCTGTCGGTGCTGCGGCTCCAGGAGGGCGGGGTGACGCCGGACTCGGGCGATGTGCTGGTGACCGGCGCCACCGGCGGCGTCGGCTGTCTGGCCGTAGGCATCCTGGCCCACGCCGGCTACCGGGTGGTGGCGTCCACCGGCAAGGAGTCGGAGAAGGATTTCCTCACCGGTCTGGGCGCGGCCGACGTGATCTCCCGGGAGGACGCGGACGACCAGTCCGGAAGGCCCCTGCTGAGGGGCCTGTGGGCCGGCGTCGTAGATACCGTGGGCGGCAACATCCTGGCCACCGCCATCAAGGCCTCCAAGTACGGCGGTGTGGTCACCTGCTGCGGCAACGTCGCCTCGGTGGAGCTCAACACCACCGTCTTCCCGTTCATTCTCCGGGACGTGCGCCTCATCGGCGTGGCCACCCCCGACTGCCCCGCCGACATCCGCGCCACCCTGTGGCAGAAGATGGCCGCCGAGTGGAAGCTCCCCAACCTGGACGCCGTCACCATCGACTGCTCGCTGGATGGGCTGGACGCCCACATCGAGAGCATCCTCAAGGGCGGAGTGCGCGGCCGCGTGGTGGTGGACTTGTCGCTTTGAGGAAACTCGATCGGTTAATGATGGCGCCCTTCGACTTCGCTTCGCTACGCTCAGGACGAACGGTGTTGGGAGCTTTTCGGCGCGAATGCGCCGGGCTTCACGGCTCGAGGCTGATGCAGAAACGGCACGGGATACCGATGCGGCACGGCGCGGATACCGAGCGACAACGGCGCGGATACCGAGCGACAACGGCGCGGATACCGAGCGACAACGGCGCGGATACCGAGCGGCAACGGCGCGGATACCGAGCGGCAACGGCGCGGGATACCGAGCGGCAACAGCACGGGGATACCGAGCGGCAACAGCACGGGGATACCGATGCCAGCAACGGCGTGAACATTCCCCCGTTCGTCCTTGTATCTTGAGGGGGAGAAGGGGAAAAGAGAGGACAGGGCGTGACAGACCGATTCGTCCTGGGTCAGAGAGACCGTCGCTCAGCGAGGTCGTCACGCCCTGAGGTACCCCAGAGCCCGAACAG
>JAPOQB010000744.1 GCA_026710965.1 Deltaproteobacteria bacterium
CCTGCGCAGTCGGGGTTGACCACCTTCAGGCGCTGGGCCCGTCTCTTCTTGCGCGCCATGGAACATCCTCCCGCCTTTCATCTCCGTCGCGAGCGGGGAGGAACCATGTTCGAAGTTCCATTCTCTTGAACGAGGTCGCGGGAAACCCGCGCCATCAGTGACCGGAGCCGACGCAATGATTCGGACCAAGCTTGACATCGGGTGCCGCTACAGCACGCCAGTGCACCTACGGCCTCTTCACCCCACCCGCCGCCAGTTCACGCCCGAGGCGTCGCAGACACAAGCCCCCGTTACTCCCGCGACCGAGCCGGAGTGCCGCGCAGGTGTAAGCTTGACATCAACCTCCCCATTACGGAAGGCCCAACAACAACAGAAGCGGTCAATTCATTGGGGACATAAGCCCGTCAACTACGCCGCCACCAAAGTCACGCGCCCCCAAAAAGGCGAATAAACGCGGGTTTAGACCGTCATCAACAGGAAGGAATGTCGTCACAAAGGCACAATCCTGACGCTCGAGCGGCCCGACTATCGTGGCGTCCATCCGTTCCTCCGGGGCTTGGGGATTGGAACGGCGAATACTCCGATGTAGCACGTCCTGCGAACAGGCGCTGTTCCGTAGCGGGCGCAACGCGCGGCCGGCACGAACAACAGCGGCCGCAGCCGATGTCAATCAACGGTCCTGGCAACGCGGAATCCGTAAACATCGATGCGCACCGCAGGCTCGTTTCCGAGACGGACGGCAAAGCGGAGGAATCTCGATTCGTTGCCCCAGGAGCCGCCGCGCACCACACGTTCTGGGCAGTCGTCGGACATCCGGGCGCTCCCGTCCGTTGCTGCGCCCGCATAGTCGCCGTTCCAGCAATCCGCCGTCCACTCCCAGGCGTTCCCCAGCATGTCGTGCAGGCCAAAATCGTTTGGCGCATACGAACCCACCGGCGCGGCATGCGCTGCCCCATCATCGCATTCTACGCCCCAATCCCAATCGGGGAAGAGGCGCTTGAAGGTCAGGTCGGCCCCGTTCGCATGACGGCACTGCGCGCCCGTTCCAACGTCCCAGCTTCGCGGCGATAACGCCCCTGCCCGCGCCGCGTACTCCCATTCCGCTTCCGTCAGGAGCCGGTAATCCGTCCCCGTCTTCAGGCTCAGCCAGTTCGCATAGGCTTGTGCATCGTCCCAGCTCACGCACACGACAGGGCTGCGGCCTGCTTGCCGAAAGCCGGGATCGCGCCAGCCGCGGTCGCGGTTCTCGCCCCATTTGCCGTCCTCGGCCGTCCAGCACGGTCCTTCCGCCTCGTGTCCCGTCGCCGCCACGAAGCGGCCGAACTCGGCCACCGTTACCTCGTACCTGCCGACCGCGAGCCGGTAGCCGATCCGCACCGTGTGCCGGGGGCCCTCGTTATCCCAGCGCCCTGCCTCCGAGGACGGGGAACCCATCTCGAAACCTCCTACGGGCAGCACCACCATTTCAGGGCACTCCGGGCAGTCCTGAAAGACGTCGGCTCTCGTCTTCGGGCGCCACTCCGCCGCGCGCCTCTGCGCCGACGCCACTTGATCGGCCGTCATCCTCGCAGCCACGATCTCGCGCTCTACCGCCGCCTCGGCGTTGCCCCGGCCCGCCGACAGGTTGAGCCACATGTGCGCTTCCACGTAATCCTGCGCCACGCCCAGCCCCCGGAAATGGACACGCCCGAGAGCCAGCATCGACCGGGAATCGCCGCCGGCCGAGGAGGACCGCCATTCGGCGAGCGCGGCCGGCGCGTCACCGGCCTGCCAGGCCCGTTGTCCCGCTTCGTAATCGGCGCGCGCCAGCGAGACACATGCGAGTGCCGCCGCTAATGCCGCCGAAAATACCGTGCTTCGCAGCATGACGCTCTCCCTGACCGTGTCCGTCATCGCCAGCGCTCCGCAGAAACCCGTGTCAGAGCCCGCCCCCGCGGACGGCACGGCTCGGGCGCGGCGCGCCCGCCTCGGGCCCACGCGGGAGGCCTTCTTCCCGCGCCGTTTCGCATTGCTGCCGGTAGATCTCGGCGAAATCTGGCGCCGTCAGGTTCAGCGGCGGTAGGCCGCCGTCGCGCGTCGCGCCGGCAACAATGCGTTCGACCCAGGGAAACAGGATGCGCGGGGCCTCGCAGAGGATGAAGCGCGAGCGATCCTCCCGGCTGAGGGCGATGACATCGAACAGCCCGGCGTAGCTCAGCTCGACCGAGAAGACGCTCTCGGTCCCCTTGGTCGCGGTCACGGCGATCGACAGGACGACCTCGTGGAGGTCGCCCCGCCGCTCACCATTGATCTGCACAGAGACATCGAAACGCAGGTCCTCCTTGGCCGCCGCCACGGGAGCGCAGGGATTCTCGAAGGAGAGATCCTTGATGTAGCGGCTGTGCAGGACGACGTTCCGGTCATCCCGGACGCCGGCGCCCGACGGGCCCGTTCCGCTCACCGGGCCGGCTCCGCGTTCTCATTGCTGCGGCCGGGCCGGCGCATGCGGGTCAACGCCATGCCGGTCCGGGATACCAGCCGACCAGGGAGTAGCGCGTGCCTCGGGTCACAGCCGAGACCCCGTGCAGGATCAACGACGGGAAGATCAGCACCGTGCCGCGCTTGCGGATAATCTCCGCTGGCGGGTGATGAGCGACATGGTGCATCCGGAATTCGCCGCCGTCATAGTCGTCTGGGTTGGACAGCTGCACAACCACGCTCAGCTTGCGCTGCGTCGGCCTGTCGCCGCTGACCATGGAGGTGTCCTGATGCGTGTCGTAGTAGTGCCCGCCGCCCTCGGCATCCGCCCGGTAGATGCTGAACTGCAGGCTGCGCGCGCCGCCTCGGTTGAAATCCACACCAAACCACTCGTCATTGGCTTCGTCCACGCACCAGTCCAAGGTCCGGAACACCTCGTCGAACTCCGGATTCCGGCGCGGCAGGAAGACCACCTCTCCGTGGCGCATCTGCCGGTCGACCGCGCTTCCCTCGATTCCGACGGTGCCGAGCAGCGGCTGTCGGCGGCTGGCTCTGTCGATAATGTCCTGGCACTCCGCCGCGGACAACAGCGAGTCGTAATATGCCCATTCGCCGCGCATGGCCGTCCGCCGCGCCTCAGACCGTTCCGCCGACGGGGCTCACGGCTCTCTCCGGTCGATGTCGGCGGTGTACCAGGACGCCATGGTATGCCGCTTGCCCGCTGCGACCCGGCGAACGCCGTGCGGCGTGGAGGAGGGATAGGCGATCATCTTCCCGGCTTCCGGCGGGACCTCGATCCCCAGCTCCGGAAACACGGTGGCACCGCCTTCGCATTCCGTCAGATACAGAATGCTTGAATAGAGCCGGTGCTCGAAGTTTGACGGCAGGTTATCCCTGTGGATGTTCATGCTCTGGTCCTCGCGCCATAAGACGAGGTCGGTGTATTCGGGATACAGGACGCCGTCATGCAGCTCCTCGCAAAGACGCGCGGCAACGCCGTTCCTCGCCGCGTCCATGATCTCCTTCACGTGCCGACGGTCCACATTGGCGTAGTTGATCTGACGCCAGGAGAAGAACGGTTCGATGTTCTCCCTGCCCAGCCGTCTCACATTTCCCTCTAGATACGCCGACAGGGTTTCGCAATCGTCCGCAGCCAAAAAGCCTCTTTCCGCGACCATGGGCATCATGGGGTCATCTCGCCGTAATATGTGCGCCAGCGTCCACCGACCGCGCGGCCCTCGCCTTCCAGCCACGGCTTGGTCGGGCCGTTTGCGTGGACGACTGCCGGCCAGCTTTGCATGCGGCTGTTGTAGATCATGCCGCGCCCCTCATCGGCGCTCACATGCTCCAGCGCGCCGTTCAGGCACTGGAACACCCGGCAGCCATGGTCCAGCACGATGCCGTGCTCGCCGGAGAGGAAATGCTCGGTGTAGTAGCGTTGATCGTCGTCGCTGTCGTCTATCGCCTCTCCGACGATGCCCAGCAGCTCGCCCGCCCTGCCGATGAACGCGCCGGAGTTGAGGAAACGGTATGGGCTGCCGCCCGGCACCTCCGGGTAGCGGGGGGCGCTCGCCTTATCCGGCCAGCAGAAGAGCTCGGCGGCGAACAGCGGCGCGCCTCCGGCCACCTCGCGCCAGGCCCCCAGGATGTCGCGGGCGTGGCGGGTGACGATGGTGTCGTAGCCATCGAGGAAGAGAACCGGCCTCTCGGACGGTATCCTCTCCAGCGCCGGGCGCAGGAGGTTGACTTTCTGGCCCCCGCCCGGTCCGGCGGCGATGTCGCCTCCGCGCCAGGGGAGCCCAAGGCCCAGCGGTTCGATCGCAAAGCCGTAGCGCAGCCCGGAATCCAGCAAGCGGCGCAATTCCGGGCTTTCCTCGGTCGCCACCGTCAGCGCGAGCAGGGGCGCTTCCGGCTCGCGCACCGGCGGGCTTTTCTCGGTCTCGCTGGCGACCGACGACTCCCAAGGGGTGAAGAAGCGCTGGTTGGTTGCTAGCACCAGCCCCGGGCTTCCCGCATAGGCACTGTTGACCGCGGCGTCCCTGTTCAGGCCGAAACAGGCCGGCAGCATCTCGTCGGCGGGGGCCAGGCGGTCTCGCCAGGGCGAGGCGGTCAACTTGCGCGCGCCCTCCGGCGACAGGAGGTAGGCCAGGGTCCACAGCGGATGGTAGTCCACCAGGTGCACATGGCGTCCGGCCAGCGGTTTCGGGCCGGGATCGTTGCGCTGCGCCAGATAGCACAGGTCGAAGTCCAGATAGTCCAGATCGCGCATCAGCATCGGCAGGTTGTCCATCAGCGGCTCAACCGGGACGGCGTCGTCCTCGATGATGAGGCCGGGATAGCCGCTCTCGACGATGCGCTGCCAAGCCAGAACGTGGGACAGTGCGCAGCCGACTTCACCGAGCGTCATGGCGCGGCGCGCATAGGGGTCGATCCAGCCGCTCCAGGGGGTCGTCGGCGGCAGGGGGCTGACCCGCCACGGCGGGCCAGGATCGAGTTCCCTGCCGTCCACCGCATTCAGCCACATCACCCGCGAAAAGCCGTGGCGCTCCAGCGCAGAGGCCAGCCGCTGGCGGCGCTCCCGGTGGCGCGCCAGATGAACCACCGTGACGGTGGGACGCAGTCGTGAGCTATGCCACGAAACAGCATGCGGATTACCGCGGCGGGCTGCTGACCTTCTCATGGAACAATGGCATCGGTCGGCGGATGGTCCGAGGGCGCAAGCCAAACGGTCATCGCGTAGCGCGTGCCCTCGGTCACTGGCGTGACCCAGTGGACATGGCTGACCCGGCTCGGAAAGGCGACGAGCGTACCGACCGCGACCGCGTGGCTGTCCCAGTGCTGGCGGGGAAAAGTCAGCAGCCCGCCACGGTAATCCGCGTTCAGCATCATCGCGAAGCTCACCATGGCGGCCTCGTGATGCGGGTCGAGCGAAGCCTGGGCGTCCGGCGAGTAGCGCAACACGAAGGGCATGCGGATCTTTCCCGCTTTCAGCGGCCACCAGTGGGTCCTGACAATCGGGAGGATCCGCCGTCGGAAATCCGCCTCAAAGTGCTCGGCGAAACTCCGGTCGATGCGGTCGATCCGCAGCTCCTGTCCGGGCGCGGAGTTGTCGAGCACATCCCGCCCATAGGGCTGGAACCCGCCGACCGTCTCGGCTGCCTCAATCAACGTCCGGCAGAAACGTGCCCGCCAGAACGGAATCGTCACGATGTCCGGTGCGACTTCGCACCAGTAGCCGCCAGCCTCCGCGTTCTCGTAGGCGATCAGGCGCTGTATCGACAAGGGAACAGACACCGCATGGACACGTGAAGTCCGGCGCTCGCCATTGTGACGTTCAATCGGCAACGCCTCGGCCGGAGCCGTGCACGCCAGCATTGCCGTTCCTGCCGGCGGGGCCTACCAACTCCAGGTGATCCCGGCCGTAATACCGGTCTGATGATACTCAACGCCCCAGGCCGCGCCGATGTCGAGCACCACGTCCGGATCAGTGGACAAACGAAAGGCGCCAGCCGCCGCAACGGCGTTGCCGGACCTGAAATTGCCGAGACGCATGGAAAAGGCACTGTCCTTGCCGTAGGGGACGCGCAATCCGCCCAGGGCGATGGCAATCGCCGTGGCTTCTTGCGTCTCGTCACGCAAGTCGTCGAGCTGCAACACCATGGACTCGATGCGCTCGCTGGATTCCGTGGTCCACTCATCGATCCTCCGGTCCTGTTCGGTGATTCTTCGATTCTGTTCGATCAGCCATCGATCTGGCACACGACCGGGCGGCCCGGGCGGGCCTGCCGACCCCGGTTGGCCAGGAGATCCTGCCGACCCCGGTTGGCCAGGAGGTCCTGCCGACCCCGGTTGGCCAGAAGGTCCTGCCGACCCCGGTTGGCCAGAAGGTCCTGCCGACCCCGGTTGGCCAGGAGGTCCTGCCGACCCCGGTTGGCCAGGAGGTCCTGCCCCTCCTGACGTGCCGGAAGAGCCCGACGCGCCTGGCGGACCCGGCGGACCCGGATTGCCGCTTCCCGAACCAGGCGGACCGGGTGGTCCTGCCGTGCCCGGAGGGCCGGGCGGACCCGGATTGCCGCTTCCCGAGCCCGGCGGACCGGGCGGACCTTGTGCGCCCTGTGCGCCAGCCGTCCCGGGCGGTCCCGGTGGGCCATTTCCTGAACCCGGCGGACCCGGAGGCCCCGGCGGTCCCGCAGTGCCGCTTCCCGAGCCCGGCGGACCCGCATCACCCGGAGGTCCAGCGGGACCCTGGGGGCCAGCCGGACCTTGCGCGCCCTGTGCGCCAGCCGCGCCA
>JAPOQB010000319.1 GCA_026710965.1 Deltaproteobacteria bacterium
CTCCGGCTGGAGATGGAGGAATCCCAGGACGTCGTGGCGGCCTTTCGCTTCCTGCTCTCGATGGAGGAGGTGGACGACACCCGCTCGGGCCTGTTCGGCATCAGCTTTGCCGCGGGTCTCACGCTGAAGGCCGCGGCCGACGCGTCCATCCGGGAACGAGTGAAGTTCGTCGTGTCCTTCGGAGGCTACTACGACACCGTCAACCTGGTCCGCTATCTGACCACCGGCGAGGACGAATATCGAGGCCACCGGCACGACTACCCGCCGGAGGCCTACGCGCGGTACGTGTTCGTAAGGAACCTCCTGGCCCACATGCCGGAGGAAGAAGATCGGACGTTGCTGTCCAGCCTGGTCGAAGCCATCGAACAGGAGGCCAGGGCGGGCGCCACCAGCTCGGGATGGAAGGCGCCGTCGTTCTCGCCGGACCAACTCACGGAGGGTGGACGGGCCGTTTCCGAGCTGATCCACAACCAGGACCCGGCCTTGGTCCAGAGCCTGATGGATGCCACCGAGCCCCCCGTGCGGAACTACCTGGAGAGCCTTTCCCTGCGCACGACCGTCCCGCGGGTCGAGGCGCGCGTGCTCATCGGCCACGGCGACACCGACCCGTTGATCCCCTCCACCGAGAGCCTCCGGCTAGCCGACGCGGTGCCGGACCCGAGCCGCGTCCACGTCGCCGTCCTCAAGGTCGTCGGCCACGTGGACGCCCGCCTCTCCGTGCGTTCGATCCGCGAGTTCCTGACGACGACTCTGCCCTCCTGTTGCCGGTTCTATGGGTTGATCTTCCGGATACTGAAGCAGCAGCTTGACTAGTGGCCGGTTGGTTGCGGTCGAGCAAAGATGGCGCCCTTCGACTTCGCTACGCTACGCTCAGGGCGAACGGGGTGTGTTGCTCGGAATCCCTAAACCCAACCGTTCGCCCTGAGCGTAGCGTAGCGAAGTCGAAGGGCGCCATCTCGAAAGGCGCCATCAGGACACCACCCAAAGTCCGCCGTCATTCCTCTACGGAATGGATCAGAGTCTCCCTTACTTTTCGTGGACGAAACCCTTAAGATCCCTCTTCATCGCGCCTTCATGCGAACACTACCGAGGAGGAAAACGCACTTATGAGTTTTGAGCCCAAAACACCGGCGTTCTGGGACAAGGGCGCCCTGCGGACGGAATTGGAGAGGGTTTTCGACATCTGCTACGGCTGCACGCTGTGCCATACGCTTTGTCCGTCTTTTGTCAGCCTGTTCCAGATGATGGACGAGAACTTCGGTGACGCGAGTTCCCTGAAGGACGATCAGATGAAGCTGGTGGTCGATCAGTGCTACCAGTGCAAGCTTTGCGATCCCATTTGTCCGTACGTTCCGCCCCACGAGTGGGACATCGACTTTCCCCGTACCATGATGCGGGCCACCCTCGTGGAGGCCAAGGACAAAGGCGTGAGCTGGGCCGACCGGCTGATGGGAGACACGGACCGGGCCGGCCGGATGGCGAGCTGGATGGCGCCTCTGGTCAACTGGGCCAACCGGACACCGTTCGTGCGCCGTCTGATGGAAAAGTATCTGGGGGTGCACCGCGACCGGTTGCTGCCCACGTATCACGGCCAGACCTTCGCCAAGTGGAACCGCAAGCGTCCGGCCGCCGCCGGGGGCAACGGCGCGGAGAAGGCGGCGCTGTTCTACACCTGCACCGTCAACTACAACGAGCCCGACATCGGCAAGGCGGCGGTGAGCGTGCTGGAGAAGAACGGCGTCGAGTGCGTGGTCCCCGAGCAGCAGTGCTGCGGCATGCCGTTCATCGACGTGGGACTCCTGGACCAGGCGGTGGAGAAGATCGAGGCCAACGTCAAGAGTCTGAGCGAGGTGGTGCGCCAGGGTTACAAGATCGTGGTGCCTACCGCGAGCTGCAGCTACATGCTCAAGCAGGACTACCCGCGCATGCTGCCCACCGACGACACGAAGCTGGTGGCGGAGAACACCCTCGACCTGTCGGAGTACCTGGTGAAGCTCAACGAGGCCGGCAAGCTGGACGTGAATTTCTCACAGGGGGCCGGCAAGATCCGCTATCATCAGCCGTGCCATCTCAAGGCGCAGGACATCGGCTTCAAGGCCCAGGAACTGATGCAGCTCATCCCGGACACGGAGGTCTCCCGCATGCAGTGCTGCAGCGGGCACGACGGAACCTGGAGCGTCAAGAAGGAGAACTTCGAGGCGTCGATGCAGGTGGGAAGGCCGCTGTTCAAGTTCATGCGGCCCGACGACGCCTGTACGGTGACGGACTGTCCGCTGTCGGCGGTTCAGGTGGAGCAGGGCACGGGCAGAAAGCCGGTGCACCCCATCGTGGTGATGGCGCGGGCTTACGGGATCGAGGTCGAATCGTAAGCCCGCACCGTCGCTGCATTACCTCGGGTCGAGAATCCAGCCGCCTTCCTTTTCCAGGCCGATGACGTACTCGTCGTCGGCCTCCGAGGGAAGGACCTCCGCCATGTGCTTCGGGTAGTCCTCTTCAGAGAGCAACTCGCCGGTCACGCTGTAGGGCTGGCCGGCGTAGTTGCCGATGTAACGCCGGAACTTGTCGCTGGGAATCGTCAGTTGCGGCTGGTCTCCGGGGATGTTGTGATTCAGCGCATCCACGAGCGCGGAGACCTCCTTGAAGAAGGTCGTGCGCGACAGCTCGTTCAGCCGATCCATGTCCGCCGGCTCGTCGTACAGGTGCTCGTCGTAGCGCCCCTTCAAACCCCAAACGTAGGCCCAGTGAGCAGAGCTGGATTCGTCCTGTCCGAACAGGTCGTAGGCGGTGGAGATCCACTTGTTGAAGTACTTCTGCATCATGGTCATGGGGATCTTGCCGGCCTTGACGATGCGCATCAGGCCGATGTTTCCCTGGGCCAGGTGGTAGGCCTCTTCCTTCAGCATGGGCAGGGTGCTGCGGCCCAGCGGGGCGAAGGCGCTGCGGCTGAGCATGTTCAACTGGTACTTGCCGTCGCGGTCGATGAAGCTCGTGTAGGTGAAGAAGTCCAGCCAGTTCCGCACGGGCTGGTTGAAGGAATCCAGCAGACGGCTGCCTTCGCCCGCGCGCCGCTCCAGCAGCCGCTGGGACTGGCGCTTGCCGGAGTCGCCGAACTGGGTGATCAGTACGTAGGCCATCTGCCAGCCGTGCCGCATCTCTTCCCGGTTGATACGGATCAGGTTTTTCAGGTCCACTTCGGTGGGGGCCCGCTCGATGAGATTCGTTTGCTGCTCCACGGAGGCGAACTCCGTGTCCCCCTGGAACTCGATCAGGTGGGCCAGTGAATCCTGAATCCGCTGGTCGGGGATGTCCGTCACCTTTTCCCACTTGGGCCGGCCGGCGTACTCGCCGAACTCGATCTCGTTGCTCTCCACGTCGTCGAGCTTGGTCTCGAAGGTATAGTCGCCTCCGATCAGCTCCGTGGGATAGCCGATGTCGTCATGCCACTGATGGAATGCATCCACCCAGTCGTCAAAGGTGTCGATTTTGTCCTTCTTTATCAACATGTTCCTGCTCCTTTACTAATGAACGCTCGTACGAATTCAGGTGAGGATTCTATCTTAATGCGCGCGGTTCGATTTTGCAAGCCCAAAATTCCTAAGCCGCCAACTCCTGGCGGAGCCAGCGGACGATGGTGGGAAGGGTTTCCGGCGTCTGTCCCATGTGGCCTCCGGGGAACACCCGCGCGGTCTTGGGCTCGCCGTGCTCCAGCAGCAGGTAGAGGTCCTCGATGGGGGTCTGCAGGTCGTTTTTCCCGTTTACGATCAGCATGGGACAGGAGGGTCTGTCCAGCAGCCCCTGGGTCTTGAGCGACAAGGACGGGAAGAAGGCCGCCAGCTCATCGAGGTTGCGCAGGCCGAAGGCGCTGGCGCGGCAGATCTCGTGGTCCATGAGGTAGCTTTCGGCGTTTGTGGACTGGCGCACCCACTCCGGCTGGAAGTTGTAATGGACCCCGCCGCCCCACACCACCGCGGCGCGCAGCCGTTCAGGTTCCACGAAGCTCATCTTGGCGGACCAGTAGCCGCCGAAGCTCCGGCCCAAAATGGCGATGCGCCGCGCGTCGACGTCCTCGCGCCCGCACAGGTAGTCGATGACCGCGCTGAACAGGGTCTCAGCGGTGGTCGAGCCCTTGATGGGGGCTTCCCCCACGCCGGGCATGTCCATGGCGCAGGCGCCCAGGCCCGCGCGCAGCAGCGCCTCGTCGTACTCGTGACACTCGGGCTTATAGGAATCGATGCCGCCGAAGTTGATCACCACGGGGCAGGGAGCGGTCCCCTCCGGCTTGCGCAGGTACACCGGGATCATTTGATCCGTGCCGTAGGGAATCTCCAGAACCTCCAGCGGCGGTGTGAAGTAGCGTCCGGCGCGTTTGAACAGCGCCAGGCTCTTGCGGGCGCATTCGCGCTTACCCGGCGAGTGGGGCACCGGATAGCGGCCGAGGGTGTAGTAGATGTAGGCCATGAAGAAGGCCTCGCGGGCTTCATCCGAACGTCCCGCTCCCTCGTGCGCCTCGCCGGCCTCTTCGTAAGGCCCGGCCGCACGCGACCATTCCGCCGCCCACAGATCAGGGTCCTTGCTGGTGAGCCGCTTGAGGACCGGTTCCACGTCCTCCATCCGAGCGCCGCGGAACACGGTGCGCTTCCCGGTACGCTCACGCACCATCGCCTTGATCTCTTCGAGACTCTTGATCCTTCCCATATCGCTGCTTCTATGGGGCGTTTGGCGGTCCGCTCGACGGGCGCACCCTCAACCGACGACGGTGATCTCCTCGATGGGAAACTGCGTGGTGACCTGGGGTCCCTCCTCGGTCACCACCAGCATCTCCTCCAGCCGGACGCCCCACTGGAGCGGCTTGCCGTGCTGCGTTTCCAGCGCGAAGCTCATGCCCGGCTCGATCACCACCGGGTGCTCCAGGGAATAGATGCGCGACACCACCGGCGTGTCGTACTGGGCCAGGCCGAGTCCGTGCCCCCACAGGTTGGCGGCCGCCTGGTCCTCTTCCTCGTAGCCCCAGGTCTCCTTGGCCGACGGCCACACCTCGGCGATGTCCTTGGTGGTGGCGCCGGGCCGGACCTTGTCGATGGCATCGTAGAGCCACCTGTAGGCCAGGTCGTAGTACCTCCGCTGCTCGTCGGTGGGCTTCTTGCCGACGCAGTAGGTCCGGTACATGCAGCTCTTGTAGCCGTTCCAGGTCACCGCCGCCATGTCGATGATGACTAGGTCGCCGGGCTGGATGATGCGGTCGGAGAAATGACGCCAGTTGGGCCAGCTATTGGGCCCGGACGACACGATGATGTCCTCCACGTCCTCGATGCCGGGAATGTTGTAGAGGAACTCCATGGCGAAGGCCGTGATCTGATGCTCCTGCATGCCGGCCACCAGGAAGTGCGAGATGGCGGTATGGCAGGCGTCGCAGATGGCCGCGACGATGCGCATGGCCTCCAGCTCGTCGATGTTCTTGATGGCCCGGGCCGAGACCATGGCCGACATGCCGTCGGTCCACTGGATGCCATGGGCGTTGAAGGAGTTGATCATGTTGAGGTCGATGAAGTCGACGCCCAGCGGCGCCTTGTCCACGCCGTACTTCTTCATCTCGTCCAGGATCGCCCGGGTGAACTTGGTCACCTGCTGCTCGGCCGCGCCGCCCACGGCGCCCTTGATCCACGAGTAGGCGTAGCGCACGTTGTCCTTGGGTATCCACGGGCAGTGGCGGTTGATCTGGGTGCCGATGTCGCCCTGTTCGAACAGCACTGGCTCCGCCCCCTCGCACAAGAGCGCGTAGCGCAGGCCCGGCTTGAGCCGGCACCATCCGGGGGTCACGGTGCTCGTGACGTAGCGCACGTTCTCGTCGTACATCACCAGCATGGCGCCGAGGCCGGCGGTCTTCATGGCCTCCCGCGCCCGGTTCAGGCGATATTGGCGCAGACGGTTCCAGTCGATGCGCTGCTGCCAGTCGGTTCCAACAAGACCAAAGCTCGATGTCGAACGCTCGACCATGGAAGACTCCTTTCAGATGCTGTTACCGCCGGTTGAGTGGACCACTTCACGGTTGATCAGAGAATAGGGCAGCTCCCCGTTGAGCACGCTGACCACCTGCCCCACGGCGCGCCGGCGCATGTCCGCCCGGGCCTCCTCGGAATACCAGGCCGAGTGGGGGGTCAGGATGACGTTGTCGAGGGTTGCGATGGCGTCGCCCGGCGCGCAGGGCTCCTGCTCCAGCACGTCCAGGCCCGCCCCCGCTACATTTCCCTGTTCCACGGCCCGCACCAGTTCCGCCTGGTTCACGATCCTTCCCCGGGCCACGTTGATCAGAAAGGCCGTGGGCTTCATTTTCGCGAACACCGCGGCGTTCATCATGCCTTCGGTCGCGGGCATCAGCGGCACGTGGACCGAAACGTAGTCCGACGCACCCAAGAGCGTATCGAGGTCCACCAGCTTCGCTCCCAACTCCCGGGCCGCGGCCTCATCCACGTACGGGTCGCTGGCCACGACCTTCAGTCCGAAGCCATGCGCTCTGGCCGCCACGGCTTTGCCGATCTGCCCGATGCCCACGAGCCCCAGTGTCTGGCCGCGAAGCCGCCGCAGGACCGGCATCTTCGCCAGGTCCCAGGTGCCGTCCCGGGCGATGCGCGCCGCCGGGAACAGCCCCCGGGCGCACGCTAGCAGCATCGCCATGGCCTGGTCCGCCACCTCGTCGATGCAGTACTCCGTGGTGTTGGCCACCATCACTCCGCACCGGGTGGCCGCCTCCACGTCCACGTTGTCGTAGCCGATGCCGAACCGCACGATGACCTTGCAGCGCTCCAGGCTCTCGATCACCCTGGGCGTCATGCGCGCGTAGGTGTTGAGGACGGCATCCGCGTTCCGACACAGGGCGATGACCTCGTCCTCGCCCTTGCACTGGCCGATGGCGAGTTCGGTGTCCATCTCCCGGAACATCCGCGCTTCGTCGTCCATGGACGGGAACAGGTGGTCGGTGACGGCGACGGTGTGGCGTGGCATGAAGAG
>JAPOQB010000191.1 GCA_026710965.1 Deltaproteobacteria bacterium
GCCCACGCCAAGCACATCAACTTCGATCCGCACGACCCCGACACCGTGTACGTGAGCGTGGAGGTGGGGGGCCTCCTCAGGAGCCGGGACCGCGGCGAGTCCTTCGAGGAGCTTCTCGGGATCTACGAGGACGCCCACAGGCTGGTGATCCACCCGCGGGACTCCGATCGCCTGTATGAGGTGACCGGACGCGGCTTGTACGTCTCGGCGGACGGCGGAATGAACTTCGAGGAGCGGCTCGTGCGGCCGTGCGAGAACGGCGATTATCCGGACGGATGCGTGCTCAATCCGCTGAATCCCGACTTGATGTTCCTGAGCGCGGCGCAGTACAACCCGGGCCAGTGGCAAAGGACCCACTTCGCCGGCGCGCGCATCTCGCGCAGCCTGGACGGCGGGCGAACCTGGGAGATACTGCGCAACGGACTCCCGGACCGCCTGCAGGCGAGCATCGAAGCGCTGTGCCTGGAAGCGGCGGGCGATTCGGTTTCGGTCTTCGCCGCCACCACCAGCGGCGAGGTCTATTCCAGTGACGATGCCGGGGAAAGCTGGTCCGTCATCGCCAGCGGACTGGCGCCCGTCTCCAAGGACTTCCACTACAAGGACCTGCAGGCAGCATAAGCCCAAGGGCCCGCCCGGCACGGCCGGGCACACACAACGCGAGAAAAGCCGCTGCGGCCGGCGCACGGGGGCGGGTTCCATGCCCGCCCCCGTGTCGGTCCGCGCGGGTCGACAACGGACAACGGCGCGAACGTGCAACGGATACGTCGGGCCGCGCAACGGGGATGACTGGATGAAGTTCGGTTTGTTGGTTGATTGCCATGTACGCGAGGGGCGGACGCAGACTCTCGCTTTCGACGAGTTGTTCGACCAAGTGGATGCCGCCGAATCCATGGGGCTGGATTCCATCTGGATCGTCGAGCATCATTTCCGGCCCAAGGCCTCGGTGCTCTCCGCGTCCATGATGGTGGCCGGGGCCATCGCCGCGCGCACCAAGCGCGTCCGCATCGGCACCGCGGTGCAGGTGCTGCCGCTGGGCAATCCGTTGCGCATCGCGGAAGAGGTGGCCTCCATCGACCACATGAGCCACGGAAGGTTCGACTTCGGTGTCGGCCGCAGCAGCATTCCCAAGTTCTATGACGGCTTCAACATCCCCTACTCGGAAAGCACGGCCCGTTTCACCGAGTCGTTCGAGATCGTCTTGCGCGCCTTCACCCAGGAAACCTTCTCCTTCGAAGGCGACTACTACTCCTACCACGACGTCAGCATCTCGCCGCGGCCGCTCCAGCAACCCTATCCCCCCATCTACATGGCCGTGCGCACGCCCGAGGGCTTCGCGCACACGGCCCGCAGCGGATTCAACGTGGTGCTGTGGTTCATGGGCGACTACTACGAGGACCGCCTGCAGATCTACCGCGACGAATGGCAGGCCGCGGGCCACGCCGATCCGCCCGAGATCCACGTACGCGTGCCCATCTTCGTGGCCGAGTCGGAGGAGCAGGCGCGGGAAATCCCCAGGGCCAGCGTGGTTCACGACCTCCACCGGGTCATCGCCGAGGCCACCGCCATGAACGCCGCCGACCGCGTGGCCCAGGCCGAACGGTACCTGAGCGACTACGACGAGTTCCTGCGTACCCGCGTGGTGTTCGGGTCACCCGAGTCGGTGGTGGACCGCATCGAGGAATTCCGCGAACGCATGGGACTCACCGGCCTGATCCTGGACATGAACCACGGCGGCCAGATCCCGCACGAGCAGGTCATCGACTCCATCAAGCTGCTCACCGAGAAGGTGGCGCCGCGGTTGGCGTGAATTCTTCACTGTGCTTGGTCATCCCAGGCCTCCACAACCGTCGCCAGGACACCTGAGGAGGTCGCCTGAGCGATTTCGCTTGTTTCGCATCATCCCCGCATCCCCACAAACTCCAGGAGCGGGCCGAATTCGCCGCGGTCCGCTCTTCTCAAGGCATTTATGTAGGCGTCGCGGCGCACGTTGTCGGCTTGCAGGTCGAAACCGCTCGCCCATTCGATGGCAGGGTGATCAAAATAGCCGCTGAGGAAAAGATCGGCCGCTATGCGGGCGTGCCTTCCATTGCCATTTGGGAACAAATGTATCTCGACCATGCGGTGATGAAACCGCGCCGCCGCCTCCAACGGAGTGTAGACAGCGATCTCCGCCCATACTCGGGCGTTATCCAGGAGCATGCGGAGTTGCACCGCAATGTGGGCTGGGTCGACACCGATATTCGTCTCACGCAGACGGAAGGTGCCTCCCCATTCCCACACATCGCCAAATAGCTGTTTGTGTAGTGTGCGGACGAAATCGTCGTCAAGGATATCGCTGCCTCGTTGCCGACCAAGCCAGAGCAAGCCCTGTTGGATGTTGGCCTGCTCCAGCTCATTCAGCTCGCCGCGAGTTGTGACATGGCGGAACTTCAAGCCGGTCATCTCATCCGGACCGGGCGGCGTTGCACCTTCCGGTTCGTCGGATGTCATTGCTCGTCCCAAAAGTCGGACGGCATATCATCAGCGAGCCAGTTCGCCAGTCGCTCCGTCTCCTGAACGAGCTGCTCGTTTGTCAGCGACTGCTTCTCCAAAGCCATATGGGAACTGGTGCGGCGGACGATACCTTCCGCCTTTGCACGTGCTCGGACTCGCAAATGATCGCGGACCTCGCCGTGAGCCGGCACAATGGCATAGACGAAGCGGCCCTCAAGCGAGTCGGCCAGTTTTTCCATCTGCCTGATGGTTATGCCACGCTCGCGCTCTTGACGCTCCGCCTGATAGATCGCGGCCTTGGTCACTCCGGCGCGGCGGGCAAGTTGCGCCACGGACATCCCAAGCGCCTTGCGCATGGTGGTCAGCCATCCTTCAGGTGGTATCCGCAGGCTGCCGACCTGCTCCACGGCCCTGTCAACGATCCGCATGTATTGCCGTTTGGCTGTTGCCCTCACGTTCACAAGTCACCCCCCGTCC
>JAPOQB010000685.1 GCA_026710965.1 Deltaproteobacteria bacterium
GGCGCCCAGCCGAAGCAGGTTCCGCACCAGCGGATCCAGGTCCTTCAAGGGGTTCCGCAGCAGGCGGCCGAGTACCCAGTCGATGCGTCCGCGCCAGCGCAGGGTGCCGTAGACCACGCGGGTCAACAACGCACCATCGGCGGGCGCCAGGGCCGCCTCCGCGAGACGCGCGTTCAGCAGCACGTCGGCGTACGCCTTGCGCCGGTCGACCCGATCGATGATGGCGAGGGCGAGCTCACGCGGCCTGGAAGGGAGATCGCTCAAACCGCATCCCCTCTCGAAGCCCGGCGCCGCGCAGGAAGGCTTCGGCGGGCATGCGCTTGCGGCCTTCGAGTTGCAGCTCGGTGAGAAGCAGCGCGCCCGCGCCGGTGGCGACCCGGATGCCGTCCGCGCCCGCCCGCGCCACCGTCCCCGGCGTCCCCGGCCCGGATGCCGCGTCCGCCGCCACCGGCCTCGCCCCATGCACCTTGACGCGTTTGCCCTGCCAGTAGCTGTAGGCCGAGGGCCAGGGTGTGAAGGCCCGGATACGCCGCTCGATCTCCCGTGCCGGCCGGGCCCAGTCGATCAGACCGTCCTCCTTCGTGAGCATGGGAGCGAAGGTGACCGCCTCCGGGTCCTGCGGGCGCGGCGTGAGGGTACCCTGTTTCACGCCCGCGACGGTCTCCATCAGGAGCCGCGCGCCGACGGGAACGAGCCGCGCCTCCAGGGAGGTCACGGTCTCGTCGGGCTCCATGGCCACCTCTTCCGCCAGCAGCACCGGACCCGCATCCATTTCCGCCACGAGCTGCATGGTGGTCACGCCGGTGACCGCCTCTCCTTGCAGGATGGCCCACTGCATGGGCGCCGCGCCACGGTACTTGGGCAACAGAGAGTAGTGAACGTTGACACACCCCAAGGGCGGCAGGTCAAGGATCGCCTGGGGCAGGATGCGCCCGTAGGCCACCACCACCACCAGGTCCGGATGCCAGCCGCCAAGCTGCTCCAGCAGCTCGGGATCCTTCATCTTCAGCGGCGTCAGGACGGGTATGCCGGCCCGGTCCGCCACCCGCCGGACCGGCGAAGGCGCGGTGGCCTGGCCTCGCCCGGACGGGCGGTCGGGCTGGGTCAACACCCCCACCACCTCGTCGGGCCCGCCGAGCAGGGTTTCCAGCGAAGCCGCCGCCGGGACCGGCGTCCCCATGAAGACGATACGCATGAATGTACTGGCGGGGATCAGATGACGAGGCCGCGGCTCTCCTGCGGCTCCTTGCCCGTGCGGATGGATTTCTTGAGCTTGCGGACGTAGATGTCGCGTTTGAGCCGGCTGATGCGGTCGATGAAGAGCTTGCCGTCGAGATGGTCGATCTCGTGCTGCAAGGCCACGGCCAGGAGTCCGTCCGCCTCGATCTCTACTTCCTCGCCGTCCTCGTCGTATCCGGACACCGCCACCCGCTCGGCCCGCTTCACCTCGGCGGTGAAGTCGACGACGCTCAGGCAACCTTCCTCGTAGACCACCTCGCCCTCGGCCTCGAGGATGACCGGGTTGGCCAGCTTGATGGCGCTGGGGCCGGGATTCTCGTGGTCGAGGTCCAGGACGATGATACGCCGGGATACGCCCACCTGCGGCGCCGCCAAACCGACGCCCGGCGCCGCGTACATGGTCTCCAGCATGTTCTGCATGAGCTCGGCGGTCTCGCCGGTGATGGCTTCCACCGGCCGGGCCGGCACCCGCAGCGCCGGATCGGGAAACTTGAGAATGTTGAGAATCATGTTGGTTCTGGCTTGGTTCTGTTTTGGGTCTGCCTTGGGGTCCGAGTACGATTTTCGTATGGTTTTATAACATGTTGTACGGATCCACATCAACGTGGAGCCGGGTCGTCCTGCCCTTGGGCACAAGCGCCACCGCCCTCCGGGCCAGGGCCAGGAGCGCCGGCCGGCTCCGTCCCTTGAGCAGGATCTGCCAGCGGTAGCGGTTGCGCAACTTGGCGATGGGCGACGGCGCCGGGCCGAGTATTTCCAGCGGGGCCGGGAGCTTCTCCCGCCGGAGCGCGCGTGCCAGGTCGCGCGCTCCGGCTGCCACCTTGTCCTCGTCGGCGCCGTCGAGCCGCACGTGCACGAGGTGCTGGAACGGCGGGTAGCCGAGCTCGCGGCGGAACCCGGTCTCGGTGGCGAAGAACGACGGGTAGTCGTGGATCTGGGCATGGTCGAAACAATAGTGTCCGGGCACCAGCGTCTGGACGATGACACGGCCGGGCTGCCGGGCGCGGCCGGCGCGGCCGGCCACCTGGCTGATGATCTGAAACGTCTTTTCCGCCGCCCGGAAGTCGGGGAGGTTCAGCGAGGAGTCGGCCAGCACCACCCCCACCAGGGTGACGCCGCCCACGTCGTGTCCCTTGGCGATCATCTGGGTGCCCACCAGGACATCGAGCTCTCCCTTCTCCCAGGACCGGAAGATCCGCTCCTGGGCGCCCCGGGCGCTGGTGGTGTCCCGGTCCATGCGTCCGATGCGGGCCTTGGGCAGCAGCCGCCTCAGCTCGTGCTCGATCCGTTCGGTGCCGAAACCCACCTCGGTAAGGGACAGATTGCCGCATTCGGGGCAGGCCTCCGCCTTGCGTTGGCGGAAACCGCAGTGGTGGCAGAAGGTGCTGTTGCGCCCGAGATGAAAGGTGAGGCTGATGCTGCAGCGCGGACACCGGAACACGAAGCCGCAAGACCAGCACTGAAGGAACGAGGCGAACCCGCGCCGGTTGAGGAAGATCAGGCTCTGGTGGCCCAGCTCAAGGTTCTCTTTCAGAGCGCTCAGAAGGGGCGGGGAAAAGAGCCCGTCCGCCGCCGTTTGCCCGGGCCGGGTCTTGAGGTCGACGATTTCCACCCGAGGCATGGGGCGGGCCTCCACCCGCTCGGTGAGCTCGAGCATGCGGTACCGGCCGCTGCGGGCGTTTTGATAGCTCTCCACCGACGGCGTGGCCGAGCCCAGGATCACCGGGCACCCGACGATACGGCCGCGCACCACCGCCAGATCGCGTCCGTGGTAGCGGACGCCTTCCTCCTGCTTGTAGCTGTAGTCGTGCTCCTCATCCACCACGATGAGGCCCAACTTCCGGACAGGGGCGAAGACGGCGGAGCGGGCGCCCGCCACCACCTTCACCGCGCCGTGGGCGATGCGCCACCAGTGGCGCCACCTTTCCGCCGGAGTGAGGCCGCTGTGGAGCACCGCCACGTCGCCCGGGAAACGCCCCTCAAGCCGGTCCAGCAACTGCGGGGTCAGGGCTATCTCCGGAACCAGGATCAGGCTCTGCCGTCCCTGCCGGCGCACTTGCTCCATGGCCTGGAGGTACACCTCGGTCTTGCCGCTGCCGGTGACGCCGTGCAGCAGCACGGTCTCGAAGCCGCCCTGACGCAGGCGCTGGTCCATGGACCGGAGCACCTGTTCCTGCTCCCCGGTGAGCACGGGGGCACCCCCGGGGGCCGCCCCGGCGGTCTTTTCCGGCCGGGGCTGCCGTTTGCGCCGGGCCTCGCGCACGTGACCCCGGAGCCGGTCCTCCAGGGTCACCGCCCCGGCGGTCGCCAGCCGATCGAGGACCGCCTTGACGCCCCGGCGCGGAAACAGGCGACTCAGCGCCGCCGGCGTCGTGGGCCCGCGCCGGCTCACCGCATCCAGCACCTCGCGGTCCAGCGTTCCGTGGAGCGCTTCCGGTTCCCGGGCGAACGCCACTACCAACCGGCTTTCGGTACGCAAAAGCGGCGGCAGCGCGGCGGCCAGCACCTCGCCCAGGGAGGCGACGTAGTAGTCCGCCGCCCAGCGGCACAGCTTCAGGAACGCATCATCGAGGAGCACCTCGTCGTCAAGCACCTCGGCGACCGCCTTCACTCCCGCCACCGGCGATTCCCGCTGGAATCCCACCACCACCCCGGTCACCCGCCGCCGGCTCAGCGGCACCAGGACCCGCATGCCCACCTCCAGGCGCCCGTCCAGCGCATCCGGCACGGCATAGGTCAACGGCTCCTGAAGCGGCGCCGGCACCGCCACCAGGACGAATCTCGGGTTCGTCTTCATCTTCCCGGATTATTGATGAGACGCCGTCAGAATGCCACGTCTTTGACGGGATTGGTGGTTCCCGTTCTTGCGGGAATGGCGCAGAACGTGCGGGAACGACC
>JAPOQB010000895.1 GCA_026710965.1 Deltaproteobacteria bacterium
GGATACGGCCGCCTCCCTGCTTCCAGATCTCCGCCAGCCAGCGGTTGTAGCCCCGGCAGAGCGCCCGCTCCACGTCGGCCCGGGCGGTCAGGGGCCGCAGGAACAGCGTCGGATAGATGACCTGGACATCCACCGACAGCTGGTCCATGTGGGCGATGCGCGCCGACACGTCGGCGAGCTCGCGGGACTCGGCGGTGGTGTTGAGGCCGATGTTGGTGTTGGGCACCACCCGTTCGTCGATACGCCAGTAGCGCAAGCCGCTGTGCTGCGACACCAGCAGGTCCGGCGCGAAACGCTTGTCCTCCTCCTCCATGAACTCCCAGGTCTGCTCGGTCTCGATCACGTGGGCGTCGGCATCAATGAACATGGACATGTCATTTCCCCCTGTAAGTTCGTCACTCCGTGCAGGTTCCGACCCGCGGGGGCCATTCTCGCCCAAGAAGCCATGACAGTTCAACCCGCCGCTCTCGCGCGCCGTCGTTTCATCTGGTACAGATTCCACACGTCGGCCCGGCACTTTCACCATTCATTCACGGCGACATGCGCCGGAGCCCGCCACACTGGGAGGTGGACCCATGACACAGGAAGGCTATGCCCGCCCGGAACTCCTGGTGGAGACGGACTGGCTGGAGCAGCACATCGACGATTCCGATATCCGTATCGTGGACTGCGATCCGTTCGACGCGTACCGCCGCGCCCACATCAAGGGCGCCGCCGGCATACGCGTGCACCACTACATCAAGCACCCCGAGTATCCCAAGGACAACCGGAAGTATCCCCTGGTGGCGCCCCCGGACACGGCCAGGGAAGTGATGGAGAGCCTGGGCATCGGCGAAGGCACGCGGGTGGTGGCCTATGACAGCAACGGCTCCCTATGGGCCGCGCGCCTGTGGTGGGTGCTGAACTACTACGGCCATACCGAGGTGACCGTGCTCAACGGCGGCTGGCAGAAGTGGTTCGCCGAAGGGCGGCCCATGACCCTGGACGTGCCGAAACCGCAAGGCGCGGTGTTCAACCCCAAGGCGGACCCGGATCTCGTGTGCACCCTGGACTACGGCGCCGCCAAGGTCGGCAACCCCGACGTGGTGTTCCTCGACGTGCGATCCGACGGCGAGTGGACCGGCGCCAACGACCGCGGCAACAAGCGGGCCGGCCGCATCCCCGGCGCGGTGCACCTGGAGTGGCTCAACTTCCTCCAGGACAACCCCTACAAGACCCTCAAGGCGGCCGGCGAGTTGCGGAGCCTGCTGGAACAGGCGGGAGTTCCCCCCGACAAGGAAGTCGTCACCTATTGACAGGGCGGCATCCGTGCGGCGCACGGAGTTTTCGTCCTGACACTGCTGGGTTACGACCGGACGCGCAACTACGACGGCTCCATGGGCGAGTGGGCCAACCGCGACGACACGCCGCTCGTGCTGGAGTGAGTCTCACGCCTCACTGCTTCCGCATCGTCCGACCCGCGGCGCCGCGGCGTCATCCGGAGCCGGCGCCGGTCGCGCGCCATCCCCGACGGGTCGCCCCGGCCCGGCCCGGGGCCTGATCGCCATGGGGGCCGAGTATCTTGCCCTGACGGCGGCGGTGGCCTGGGGCTCCGAAGCGATCCTGGTGCGCCGGGGCTCACGCTACGCCAGCGTGGCGCTGGCCGCGCTCATGGGATTCGTGCTGAGCACGGTGGTGCTGTGGGGCGGCATCTGGCTCTTCCTCCCCCTGAGCCTGCTGTACACCCGGGGAACCTACTACTTCATCATCAGCGGGCTGATCCAGCCCGCCATCGTCCGCTTTCTCCACTACACCGGCATCGTCCGCCTGGGCGCGTCCCGCGCCGGCCCGGTGCGCAGCGTCACGCCGCTCTTCGCCATCGCCATCGCCTTCACGTTCCTCGGCGAACGGCCCGACGCCGGGGTCTACCTGGGATCGTTCCTGAGCGTGGTCGGGGTCTGGCTCACCTCGAGCCGGCGGGAGGGAGAGAGCGAGTGGAAGCCCATCCACCTGGCCTACCCGCTGGGCGCGGCCTTCCTCACGGCGATCTCGCAGAACTTCCGCAAGACCGGGCTGCTGATCATGCCCAACCCGTTCGTCGCCACCGCCGTCACCATCACCACCTCCCTGGTGGTGTTTTCGCTCAGCCTGGTGGCCACGGGTCAACTGCGGCCCACCTTACAGGGTGACCGGAAGTGCCTGCCCTTCTACGGCACCGCCGCGGTGGTTTCGGCCACGGCTCAACTGCTGGGCTACATCGCGCTGAGCCAGGGGGACGTATCCGTGGTAGTTCCCCTCATCAATACCAACCCCCTCTTTATCGTGATGTTCAGCGCGCTCTTCCTGCGGGACCTCGAAACCATAAACCTCCGGGTGGCAGCGGGCGCGGCACTGATCGTTACCGGCATCGCGCTCATCACCTATCGCTGACGGTGCCGCTCCCGCCCGGATGGTTGAAGCCGCCGCCGGTGTCCGATATTTGAATGTACACACGCAGCCGGACTGAATCGCCCCCATGACTCAGGCAGCAAGGGAAATCATCGTACGCAGGACGCGGGACCTCCGACGGGCCGAGGAATGGGCCCTGGTGCTGGAAGCGGA